>CAMYJL010000100.1 GCA_947258645.1 uncultured Nitrospinota bacterium | reverse complement strand
AGAACGAAATCCCGAAGCATTTCGGCAGCGCCCCCCGCCAGAAGAGGCGCAAGACACCCGAGAGCACGATCACCGAAACGAGCTCGTAGCTGCTGAAGCGGAACGTCACGGGGCCGAGCGGAATTTCGGCGTCAAACGCGATCAAATCCACCAAAAGGACGTAGATGAATACGACCCCGATCAAAAAGAGGGTTCTCAGGTTTTCCTCGTTCCGGAAAAACGCTCGCCAGGCCCGGGAAGAGGATTCAAAAAAGCCCTTTGCCGCCCCCTGCTTGACGGCCATGACGCCGAGGGCGATTGCCATGACGAGCAGGCTGAGTCCCGTCAGGAACGGGAGCAGTCCCGGGGCCGTGTAAATGGTAGTCGGATTGGGCATCCGGAGAGAAAGGACCATCGCCAGAATGGACAGCGCGGCAATGACGAAGGCGGCGCCCAGGTTCTTGCCCGGCGTGGATCGCCCGTCGACTTCTTCTTCGCCGACGAACGATGGGCCCTCGTCCTCGGCCGAGACTTTCGGATCATCCGTCATGCGTTCCCGATCTCCACAGAAATTCGGCCGGGCCGCCATGCTGAGACGGCCCGGCCGCTAGTGAGTCAACTAACAAGAAATGGTAGCCGGCTTACGACATGCGCGGCTTGTAGCCCTTCGGCGGCCACCAGGCGTCGAAGTCCTTCGGCTCGGGAAGGCCGAGCTCCTTGGGACCCCGGACCTTCTTGCCGATCAGCTTCTGGACCTTGAGGAAAGTCGCGGCGGTGACGCACTCGACCTGCGCCGCGCGCCGGTCGGCCGCTTCGCCCCAGCGCACGTCCACCTCAAAGTACTTGCGCTTGACGATGTCCAGGTAGGCTTTCGACTTCGTCGCAGCAATCCAGGCGACCTTGATCTTGTTGAGAATCTCCACTGGCGTGTCGCGCTTGACGGCGAGATTGTAGATGCCGCTGAGCGGGAGAAGCGGCTTGAGCGAGGGGATGATGTTGCCCACCGAAATGAGCTTCCCGTAGCCCGGCACGTCCAGATCGTTCTTTCCGGTCTGCTGCAGGTTGCGGAGCTTGCCCGCCCGGATGAACTCGATATGCTCGTGGACGCCGCCGCCGGTGATGTCCACCTCGCCCTGGAGGCCCGCCAGCGTGGCCGGACGGCCACCCTTGTAGGGGACGAACTTGAGCTCGATACCCGCCGCTTGGGCCACGATGGCCGCCAGCTCGTGCCAGAGGCCACCAACGCCGGAGGTGGAGATGGAAACCTTGCCGGGGCGCTTTTTCGCGTCGTCGATCACGTCCTTCAGGGTCTTGTACTTCGAGCCCGGCCGGACCGACCAGCTGCCCAGTGAGTTGCCGCCCTGGAAGTACTGCCAGTCGCGCCAGGCGACCGAGTCGGAGTGGCCCATCACGCGCACGAACTTGTTGTAGTTCGCCGCGCCGAGCCACCAGTAGCCGTCCGACGGCTTTTTCAGCATGAAGCGGGTGGCGACGCCGCCGACGGCGCCGGGCTTGTTGATGACGTTAATGGTCCAGCCCGTCGACTTGGCCATGGCGCCGGTGAGAACGCGGAGCATGGTGTCGGTTCCGCCGCCCGCGCCGTACATGACGACGGTGGTGATGGGCCGTGTCGGCCAGGCCGCCGCGTCCGCCTTGCCGGGCGTGATGACGAGCTGGCTCATCGCTGTCGCTCCCGCCGCGGCGCCCAAGCCGCCCAGGAACTTTCTTCTGGAAAGGCCGCCGGTGTCCGGCGAGAGGTCAGGATGAAGCTCTTCTCTTTTTCCCATGATCTCCCCTCCTATAGAATTGAAATGAAACAATATGTACCCGCAGTAATGGACCGCTCACGGGATGAGGCCGATATGTCTGGATTCGCCAGATCCTAGCATGAAAAAATCGCCTCCCCAACCAGATATCCATCCAGCGGCCCGGTTTTTCCCGCTTCCTGTTGCATCCCGCCCTTCCCGGTGCCATTCTGCATCTACCTGAAATGCAAGGAGAGGGAGCCGTGGCCGATCATCACGGGCATCACGACATGGGCGGGGAGCCTGGCGGGCCGATCGACCGGAGCGAGCACGAGTACGTCCTGTGGGAAAAGCGCGTCGACGCCCTGCTGTTGCTGCTCTCGGACAAAAAGCGCGACCTCGTGCGCGTGGACGAGCTTCGCAAGAACATCGAAGCCATCGGCCCGGATGCCTACGACAAGCTGAGCTACTACGAGCGATGGATCACTTCCATCACCAACACCCTTCTCGAACGGGGCGTCATCTCCTCCGATGAACTCAGCCGAAAGATGGCCGAGGTCGAAGGGCGCACCGGAGGAAGCGCATGAGCGCCCGCTTCCGCGTTGGCGAGCCGGTGAGCGTGCGCATGGGGCATTCGTTCGGCCACGTGCGCACGCCCCATTACGTCAAGGGCAAGCGGGGGGTGATTGAGCGCATCTGCGGCGAATTCCGCAACCCCGAGGAGCTCGCCTATGCTCGCGACGGGCTTCCGAAGCGGGCGCTCTACCGCGTGCGCTTCGAGCAGACACACGTCTGGCCCGGCTACACCGGCACGCCGGGTGATACGGTGGACATCGAAATTTTTGAGCACTGGCTGAGACCCGCAAACGGCACGGAGAGGTAAACGATGAGCGCAGATTCCCACGGCCACGATCATGACCACACGCCCCCGCCCGATCAGGACGGTCCGCTGACCTATCACCAGACGATGGAGATCGCCGTTCGCGAGCTTCTCCTCGAAAAAGGCATTCTCACCGCCGACGAGGTGCGCCGCGAGGTGGAGAAGATGGACTCCCGCTCCCCCGAGCAGGGCACCCGCGTCGTCGCCCGCGCCTGGACCGACCCTGCTTTTAGGGAGCGCCTCCTCGCGGACGGGACGGCCGCCTGCGAGGAGCTGGGGATCGACATGGGCCCCACCTACCTCGTGGTCGTGGAAAACACCGAGGCGGTGCACAACGCCATCGTCTGCACCCTTTGCTCCTGCTATCCCCGGATGCTGCTCGGCCTCCCGCCGGACTGGTACAAATCGCGCAACTACCGGAGCCGCGTCGTGCGCGAGCCGCGGGCCGTCCTGAAAGAGTTCGGCCTCGAGCTTCCGGAGAGCGTGGTGGTTCGGGTGCACGACAGCACCGCCGACATGCGCTACATGGTGCTGCCGAAACGCCCCGACGGAACGGAAGACATGGACGAGGACGCCCTCGCCGCCATCGTCACGCGGGACTGCATGATCGGCGTGGCCGTGCCCCGCACGGAAGTCATGGCGTAAAGGAGAATCGCGCATGGACCCGATGGAAAAGCTTCTTTCCTTCTATTCGTCTCTCCGGTACGAAGATCTTCCGCCCGAAACGGCGGAGGCCGTCCGCGCCCTCGTCATCGACACGGTCGGCTGCGCGCTCTCGGGCTCATCCGCTCCCCTCAACGCGGAACTCACCGAGCGCCACGCGCGCTGGGGCGGCGCCCCGGAGTCCACCGTCCTCGTTTACGGCCACCGCCTCCCGGCCCCCCATGCGGCGTGGCTGAACGCGGCCATGATTCACTCGAACGATTACGACGACACGCACGACGATACTTCCATCCACGTCTTCGTCACGATCCTGCCCGCCATCCTCGCGGCCGGCGAGGCGGCGGGAAAACCGCTCTCCGGAAAAGACCTGCTCGCGGCGGCGGCCGGGGCGGCGGAAATCTCCATCCGCCTGGGCACTTCCGTCCGGGATCACATTCACTCGGGCTGGCTTCCGACGACGGTGTACGGAACCATCTGTGCGGCGGCGGGCGCCGCGAAAATCATGGGCTTGGGCGCAGACGGCATCGCAAACGCCGCCGGGCTCGGCTACGCACAGGCCCACGGCAACCGGCAGGCGCTCCTCGACGCCACGCTGGCGAAGCGGCTCCAGCCCGCCTTCAGCGCACAGGCGGGCGTTCACGCGGCGGCCCTCGCCGAGGTGGGCGCGAGTGGCCCCCGGCGCATCGTCGAGGGAGCAGACGGGCTGTACGAACTCTTCGGCGGCGGGAAAGGCGATTCATCGGCCCTGACCGACGAGCTCGGCGAGCGCTACGAGGTGGGCCGGACCTCGGTCAAGCCCTATCCCTGCT
The DNA here is from genome assembly GCA_947258645.1 of uncultured Nitrospinota bacterium. Classification (GTDB taxonomy): domain Bacteria; phylum UBA8248; class UBA8248; order UBA8248; family UBA8248; genus CAMYJL01. Next base: position 11,700 of record CAMYJL010000100.1, on the reverse strand, counting down.
GCCGGTCGAACCACGGCGTCATCAGCGCCGCAGAGGAGGCGAAGGAAAAGCTGGGCGCGTTCGGCTCCGGGGATATCGAATCCGTTGACGTCTGGATCACCCGCTACTCCTACTCGATGGTGGGTCAGCCCTTCCGGATTCGCCAGAACCCGCAGGTGGACGCGCAGTTTAGCGCCCAGTGGACCGCCGCCTTCACCCTACTGCACGGCGTGCCGGGCGTTTCCGATTTCGCGCCGGAAAGAGTCGTCTCGGACAGGGGAATTCAGGAGCTCGCCGGGCGGGCGAACGTCCACATCTGGGAGGGAGGCGACGAGGTTCCGGACAGCAACGCGCCCTTCCGCCTCTCCCGCGTCGCCGTGAAGCTCAAGGACGGCCGCTCGGCGGACGTGACCCACGAGAAGGTCAAGGGCTCGCCCGACTGGCCCATGTCGGCGGACGAGCGGCGCGAGAAGTTCTTCGCCTGCGCCGAAGGGGCGGCGCTGCCGCTCGAGCGGAGCCGGGTCGAGGAAGCCTTCGCGGGTCTCGAGCGCATCGAAGAGCAGGACGACCTCCGCCCGCTCATTCAATTCCTCGCCGCATCTTCCGTCACCGTATAGATCAATCCGGAATCCGGATGACCGAGCGGAGCGTCTCGCCGCGCTCCATCGCCTCAAACGCCGCTTCGGTGTCCTCCAGACCAATCACGCGGGTGACCATCCGGTCCAGATCCAGCTCGCCCGAGCGGTACCAGTCCGCCAGCAGCGGAAAATCGCGCGAGGGCAGGCAGTCCCCGTACCAACTCACCCGAAGCGCCCCGCCGAGGCCGAAGAACCGCTGAATCGGAAGCTCCATGGTCATCGAGGCGTCCGGCACGCCGATGAGGACGGCGGTGCCCGCGAGGTCGCGCGACCAGATGGCCTGCTGGAGCGTCTCGGGGGTACCGACAGCCTCGAATCCATAGTTCACGCCGTTTCCGCCAGTCATTTCCTTGATCGCCTCGACCGGGTCCGTTTTCGACGCATCAACGAGGTCGGTCGCGCCGAATTCCCTCGCCCAGTCGAGTTTGTTCTCCGCGATATCGACCGCGATGATCTTTCCGGCGCGAGCGAGTTTGGCCCCCTGAATGACGCTGCACCCCACCCCGCCGCAGCCGAAGACGGCGACGGAGCTTCCCCGGCTCACCCCGGCGGTGTAGAGCGCCGCGCCCACGCCCGTCATGACTCCGCAGCCGATCAGGCAGGCCTGCTCGGGCGGGCAATCTTCCCTGACCAGGATGGCCTGCTTCGCCGACACGACGGTGTGCGTGCAGAATGTGCCGATGCCGATGGAGGGGCTGAGCACGAGGCCGTCTTTTTTGGCGCGCATGCGCGGCTCCGCGTTCAGGCTCGCGGCGCAAAGATGGGGCTGGCCGACGGCGCAGAAGCGGCAGATGCCGCAGGGGGCGCGCCAGGCGAGGACAACGTAGTCACCCACCGAGAGGGTATCGACCCCTTCGCCGAGGACCTCGACGATCCCCGCCCCTTCATGGCCGAGCAGATAGGGAAACTCGTCCCCGATCTTCCCCAGCTTGTAGTGCAGGTCGGTATGGCAGACGCCGCTGGCCTGAATCCGCACCAGAACCTCGCCCGGACCAGGGGGGTCGATCAGAATATCCTCCAGCTCGGCCGCCTCGCCCGGCCGCCTCGAAATCACACCTCTCCCCTCTCCGGTCATGCACAATCTCCGCCGCTTTCGATCCGGCGGGGAAAACCGCTCCCTCAGGGTCTCGCTGTCCAGGCCGGCGGGGAACAAAAGCGAAGCCGCCGCCTTGAAAAGCGCCTCCGCGTACCATTCCGCATCATAGCCCCGGCTGCCGTCCCAGAGCGCGAGCGCCTTCGTCCGGTCGCCCGGAAAAGCCGCCTTCGCATCCGTCATGACAAGCTGTACTTTCTCTCCCGCGCGAAGCTCGACCCCGTTCGCCAGAAGTTCCTGTGCCGCCAGGGCCGTCGTGTTCGCGTTTTTGTATTTCACCGGATCGCGCGAAAGCCGCCGCGTCACGGCCAGCTCCCGGACATCGACGCGGCCCTCGCGTAGCGTGATCAAATCATCCTCCAGCATCTCCAGGAGTTTCGGCACACAGGCCAGATACGATTTTCCATCTTCCGCCTGAAAGAGCGCTTTCAGCATTTCCTCCTGCGCCCTTCGAACAAAAGGTGCCGTGTCGGCCCGCCGCAATTCGATCCCGCGAATTTTCGTCTCGCCGTCCGCGAAGACGCCGAAAAAGCGGTTGGGAACGCCCGCCCGCGGGTTCTCCCGCGAGGGGACAAAAGCGAGCCAGCGGTACACGCCCTCAAGCTCGGCGGATATCCCGGTGGCCCGGGAGATGTCGTCCGAGAGGCGCGCATAGTCGGCCTCAACGGCGCCCTCCTTCACCACCCAGACGGAATCCGTCAGGCCGTGCAGAAAGCGGAAGCCCTGCGCTTCGGCGACTTCTTTCGCCTGAAGCAGCTTTTCCCGGCCCAGCGCCGTGGTCGCCTCGTGTGCCTCGATTCGCCCGAAGCGCGCGTTCTTGTAGCCGAGATACCCGAAGCAGGTGACGAGCAGCCATTTGATCCCCTTCTGGCGGCAGTCATAGGCCGCGCGATCCGATGGATCGTCCGTCTCTTTCATCATCCGCTTGTAGCCTGCCCGCTTCTTGACGAGCGGTTCGATGGTCCTGGGCACGAGGCCATCTCTTCTCTTGCAGGTGTGGTAGCCCGCCTCGGGGATATCCATCGTCGGGGCGCAGCAGGCGCAGTTCATCGTTTCGGGGGAGAGATTAAATTTGTACATCACGGTGGGGTACAACGACGCGAAATCGATCTCGCCCACGTTTTCATAGAGACCCGGCCGGGGCTGATAGGTGAGCCCGCCCTTGTCGATGGTCAGAAGCTCCTCCGCCGTCTTGGGCGTCTCCACCGTCTGTTTGCGCCAGGGAACCAGATAACCGTCCTCGATGGCGACCCCGAGCTGCATGGCCGAGATGATCGAACCCGTGGTAAGCCGCGCCGTTTGCTGGACCGGCTTCCTGCTGAGGCGGGAGAGCTCGTAGAGACCCTGCAGATCCGACTCGTGCACGACGAAAGAGTTGTGCCGGTCCACGTGCCAGCGCCCCCGGAAAAAATAGGAGGGTGCGCTGTATTTGATCTGACCGTAGGTGAAGTAGCTCCTGGGCTTGCCGCGCCGCTTCACGGGCGCGCCGTCGCGGTGGAACGGTATCCGCTGAAACCCCGGAAGTCTTGAAAGGGCGGCGATAAGATAGTCATCCCCCCATTCCGTCAGGATGAGGTGCGGATCATGGCGCTCGATGAGGCGCGTCAGCTCGCGCACCTCGCAGCCGGGTACGATCCCGTAGCTCCTCCCCTCCACACTGACGTTGAGATTTCCCGGCAGCGGGGATTGCTTCGGATGCGTGGAGACATCTTCGACGCTCAACTCCATGATGGAGATCGGCGGAAGGTCGTATTTTGAAGACCCGGGATCGTCATCGACGTTCCAGGCGAGAAGCCGCTCTTCCGCGTTTGTCTCGAGCTCCACCTGTGCCAGCGGGAAAAGCCCCGTCTCATAGAAAAAGAGGGATTCCACGTCGATATCGCACGTGAAAAAATCCCGTTCCGGAAAGCGGCGCTGAAGTGACTTCACGACATATTCGTAGGCCAGTGGATTCCGCATCGTGACTTCGACGACGCGCACCTCTTCGTCCGTCTCGAATTCTTTTCGAAACGTTTCTTTGATCTCGGTGTGTATGTGAATCCGGCTCAAAAAGTGGAGGAGATCTGCGGGTGCCGCATCCAGATAAAATGAGGGTGCATACGGAGCGGAGAGCTTGCGGCTTCCACCCGCCTCATCGATCACCCAGAGCGCCATTCCCTCCGGCTCGGGATAGACGTCAAAGATCCACCGCTTGTTGGGCATGGCCATTGGACCCTTCATGCCGGGGCAAGTGCTCCTCCAGCGCCTCGATCCGTCTCAGCAGCTCGATGAGCATCCCGAGCAGGATCGGCTCCATCGGGTTGGGCCTGCTCGCATAGGCGGCTGGGCCCGCGTGATGCCGCGCCATCTCGAAGAGCGCGTCCAGCCGCTCCTGATCCTCCCGGCGGAGCGCGCGGCGGAACTTGCCCCAGTTCTCCTCCTTGATGCGCTGGACAAGTCGATTAAACGGAATGATCGTTCTGCCCATGGCTATCTCCCCGGAATGTTCCATACGGCGTCGAATGCTCTGCTCACCGTGAACTCAAAAAAACCGCCCTCCCCGCGCGGTTTGACGAGGCGAAGGGTGTGATCTCCGTTTTCCTCCTCACGATAGACCACCACCCGTCCAGCCATTTGGGCGAGCGAGGCGCGAAGCGGGCGCTTTTCCTCCATGAGGTGATCGGGGCAGACGGCGAGAAGCAAAAAATTCTCCCGCGCCAGGCGCCCCAGATGCGCCCGCGTCGCCTCCCAGACGCGCCGCACCTCCCGCGCCGGGATGGCCTCGTCGTAGTAGGTGTCCATCAAGCCCGGCAGAATGATGACCCGCGCCCGCACCCGCCGGGCGAACGCGCCCGTCTTCCGGACGAGCGCCAGCACTTGATGGCAGGTAAAGGCCCGCGAGATGTGGATCCTTTTGAGGACCTCTTCCGGCCCGCGGCCCGCCCGCTGCGCGATCTCACTGAAGTCGTAGGAATTGAACGAGTTACCGCCGTCTACCACGAGGACCGCCTCGCCCGCCAGAAGGACGGGCGACACGAGCCAAGGATAGAGGCGCAGGACGCTCTTGGGGCCGTAGAGCGCTCCGAGGCAGCCGGGCGGCAGGCCGTACGGAGGCCAGTCCCGCGTGAGAATAGCGTCCTCACCCTCTCTCTGAAGGGAAAAGAACGGGGATGGCGGTAGCTGATTCATCGCTGATGCCCCCTGTCAATGACTTCGAAATAAGAGTGAGACAATAGCGAAAATAAACCGAAAATTCAAGAGAAAAATTTCCCCGTCCGCCCGCGCTGGCGCCTCTGTGCCTCCGCCCCTTAGAATCGGCCCATCCGGACATTCGGCATATTTTCCAGAAGCCGCTCAGGCTTCGGGCAGGGGAGAGGGGCACATGGACGCCATCAAGCAAAAAGCCATCGACTTCATCGAAACCCAGCGCGGCGAGGCGCGCGAAATCGCCCGGGAGATATGGGGCTTCGCCGAGGTCGCGCTGGAAGAATTCCAGTCGGCCGAGCTTCTGGAAGACCTGCTGGAGCAAAGCGGCTTCGAGGTGCAGCGCGGGGTGGGCGATCTGCCCACCGCCTTCATCGCCCGCTGGGGCGAGGCGGGGCCGACTGTTGGAATACTCGGCGAGTACGACGCCCTGCCCCACTGCGGCCCCGCGCACGATCAGCAGGGGCACGGCTGCGGGCACAACCTCTTCGGGACGGCCTGCGCCTACGCCGCCATCGCCATGGCCCGCGCGCTCCGCGAGACGGGAACGCCGGGGCGCGTCGTCTGCTTCGGCTGCCCCGCCGAGGAGACGCTGGAGGGGAAGGTCTACATGGCGCGCGACGGCGCCTTCGAGGGACTCGACGCCGTCCTCACCTGGCACCCCCACTGGGGAAACTACGCCCGCGCGGGCAGCACGAACGCCATGGACTCCATGGCCTTCGAATTTTTCGGGGAGAGTGCCCACTCCGCCCGCGACCCCTGGAACGGGCGCAGCGCCCTGGACGGCATCGAGATCATGAACTACGGCGTCAACATGATGCGGGAGCACATGATCGAAGCGGCGCGCATCCACTACGTCATCAGGGACGGCGGCGTCGCGCCCAACGTCGTGCCCTCCTACGGGCGCGTGTGGTACTACGTCCGCGCCCCGAAGCGCTCGATCGTGGACGAGCTGAGCGAACGCGTGCGCAACTGCGCCCGGGCAGGAGCGCTGGCCTCGGGCACGAAGATGAAGGAAACCCTCCTCACGGCGGTCTACGAAACCCTGCCCAACCTGGCGCTGGCGGAATGCGTGCAGCGGAACCTTGAGGCCGTCGGGGCGCACACCTACACGGACGAGGAAAAAGCCTTCGCCCGGAAGGTCGGCTTCGAGGAGCCGATGGCGGAAGAGGTCCTGCCCCTGAGCATGGAGCACACCCGGCCCAGCAACGAGCGCGGGAACGTGAGTTGGCTCGCCCCGCTGGGCAATCTCTACACCGCCTGCCACGCGCCCGGAACGCCGGGCCACAGCTGGCTCGCCACCCAGCAGTACGGAATGGAGATCGGCGAGAAGGGCATGATCACCGCCGCCAAGACCATCGCGGCGGCGGGGCTTGAGGTCATCACCGACCCCGGCCTGCTCCAGAAAGTACGGACGGAGTTCGACGAGAAGACGAAGGGCTTCACCTACGATCCCCTCGTCCCCAGGGACCAGAAACCGAATCCGCTGGGGGTGCGGTAAGGAAGGAAGACCGCCCGATCAGGTCCGCAGCGCTTCTTCCTGTACCTGCTCCTGCTTGACCACGTTGGCCAACTGGTTGACCTCTTCCGCCAGGAGTTCCAGCGCGTCATCCAGGGTGAAGATTCCCACCAGCGTACTCCCTCCTCCGTTGACGACCGGGATGCGGCGCACCCCGTGCCGCCGCATGCGCTGCAGGGTCTCCCAGATGCCGTCCTCTTCCTTCGCAACAATGAGTTCGCCGCCCATGACATCGCCCACGGTGATGACCTCGGGGTTCACGTTCTGGGACACCACCGTCAAAACGATGTCCCGGTCGGTGATGATCCCCACCGGGGCCGAGTCCTCGTTCATCACGACCAGGTCCCCGACATGGCGGCTTCGCATGAGCTTGGCGGCTTCGTAAATGGTAGCGTCCGGATGGGTGAAGACAACCGTTCTTGTACAAACCTCACCGATGTTCATGGCGTGCTCCCCCTGGCGAGCCCTCTCGGGAGTGAGGCTGCTGGATTTCCCGTTCTTTAAATGTGCGGCCCGCTTCCCCATCCCGCAACGGGATGTTTTCGCCACGCCGGCGGACGGGGCGCTGTCTGAAAGCAGCGCGGGAGGTGGGGCGTATTTTCAGATGAAGGGCAAAGGAGGCGTTTTTCCGCTACGCCACGCCGCCCGCGTCGCGCAGGCGTTGAATCTCTTCGCCGCTCTTTCCGAACTCTTGAAGAATTTCATCGGTGTGCTGGCCGAGCAGCGGAGCGGGGCGGCGCACCTGAGGGGGGGATTCGGAGAGCTTGGGGGGGATGGAGAGCACCTTCATCCGCCCAGCCTTGGGATGATCGATTTCGACCGCCATCTCCCGCGCCTGAATCTGCGGATGGGCGAAAGTCTCTGTCATTTCATGGATGGGTCCGCAGGGGACATGGACCGCCTCCAGCCGCTCGAGCCAGACATCCCGGGCCTCTTTTTCGAAGACCGCCTCCAGCTCTTCGGCCAGCGCCAGGTAGTTCGCCCCCCGATCGCGAGGGGTCCGGTAATCCTCGCGCGTGATGAGGTCTTCCAGGCCGATGGCCCGGCACATCCGCTCCCAGTTGGGCTGGCTGACCCCCCCGACGACCAGATAGCCGTCGGCACACTTGAACGCCTGGTAGGGCGCGGATATCTCGTGGGCCGACCCCTTCGGATAGGGCGCCTCGCCCGACGGGAAAAACTGCGAGGAGTGCCAGACTGTGTAGCCGAGTCCGGCGTCCGTGAGCGAGGTGTCGATCCGCTGCCCTTTTCCGGTGCGGCCCCGGTAAAGAAGGGCGGAAAGGATGGAAAAAGCCGTGTACATTCCGCCGTTCAGGTCGCAAATCGGGACGGGGATTTTAACGGGAGGCCTTCCCGGCTCGCCGGTGAAGCTCATCAGGCTCGAAAAGCCCTGCGACATCAGGTCGTAGCCGCCTCGATCCGACATCGGCCCTGTGCGCCCGTAGCCGGATATCGTGGCGTAGATGAGCCGGGGGTTCACCTGCTTGAGGTCTTCGTAGCCGAGCCCCATGCGCTCAAGCACGCCCGGGCGGTTGTTCTCGACCAGCGCATCCGCCCCAGCGGCCAGCTCTTTGAGGATCGCCTTGCCGCCCTCGCTCTTGAGGTCGATAACGATGCTCCGCTTGCTTCGGTTCAGGTTCATGAAGGCGTGGCTCTCGCCTCCCACGAAGTGGCGGCCGATGTGGCGCGAATGATCGCCGATGCCGGGCGGCTCCACCTTGATCACATCCGCACCCATGTCGGCCAACAGGGTGCAGCAATAGGGTCCTGAAAGATTCTGGCACACCTCAATGACGCGAATTCCGGCCAGGGCGCCTTCGTTCATTTCATCTCCATGCAATATTTCAAATACCGCTATGCAAATTTCTGGACGATTTCCGAGAGATCATCCAGCTGAGGAAGAAGCTTATCGAAGTGTTGCGGCGGCAAATAGAAGATAAAGCGCGAAAAGCCCTCCTCCTGGTATTTCTCCAGCCGGGACGTATCGGGCGGCGCCATAAACAGACTCGCCGGGATCGGCTCGCGTTCCGCCCCGGCGGCCATGTCGCCGAGCCGCTTGATATCTTCCGCATACGACTCCTGCCGGCACAGGGGCATCCACTCGTCTCCGTAGCGGACCACCCGCTGGAGCGTGCGCTCCCCGTGACCGCCCACCAGAATCGGCGGATGGGGCCGCTGAACTGGCTTGGGCCATGACCAGATGGAGTCGAAATTCACGAACTCGCCGTGATACTCCGCCTCGTCTTTCGTCCAGATCTCCTTCATGGCCTCGATGCGCTCGCGCATTACCTTCCAGCGCGTCGGGTACGCCGTGCCATGATTCGCCATCTCCTCGACATTCCAGCCCCCGCCGACTCCCAGGAGCATGCGCCCGCCCGAAATATAGTCCACGCTGGCTACCTCTTTCGCCATGATGATGGGATCGCGCTGGATCACGAGACAGATGCCGGTGCCGACGTTCAGGGTAATCGTCGCCGTCGCCGCGGCGGCCATCGCCACGAAGGGATCGACATTGCGGGGATACTCGTACGGAATCTCCCCGCCGCCAGGCCAGGGGGTTTTCCGGCTGGTCGGGATATGCGTATGTTCGGGAAACAAGAGAGACTCGAAGCCGCGCGCCTCTACCTCGCGCGCCAGTTCGGCAGGCCCGAGCGTATCGGCGGTGGGAAAGATGGCGATGCCGAATTTCATGATCTCACTCTCCTTCTTCTCAAAGTTTTCATCAAAATTGCCTTTATCCGTTTGGTGCGATTCCCTTGAGCGTTCGCCTCATCGCGGCGGGGTAACCCTCGCCGGGCTCGGCGGGATCGATCATCAGGATCGGTACCTCCACCCCGGCGGAGCGGAAGGCGTCCAGCCGTTCTCGGCAGCGCCCGGGCGGCCCCACGAGGCAGAATTCGTCGATGATCTCGTCCGTGATTCCGTCGCGCATCGCTTTCTGATCTCCCCGCGCGAAGGCGGCGCGCAGGGTGGCGGCCTCTTCTTCATAACCGCTCTCGCGGATCGAGGCGTTGTAGGCCGGAAGCGCCAGCCAGTAGGTCAGCGTCTCGCGCGCCTTGTTCCGGGCCGTTTCCAGATCGTCCGAGAGCAACGTATGGATACCCAGGTTGATCTCAACGTCCGAAGGACTGCGCCCGGCCTTTTTCGCCCCCCGATCCTTCGCCTCGACGATCTTTCCCATGCGCAAAAGAGGGAGCATGTATAGCATGAGCCCGTCTGACAATTCCCCACCGAGCTCGGTCATCTTCTCTCCGACCGCGGCCGTATAGACCGGCAGACGGCGCTCCGGAAGGCGGAAGCGGAGCTCTTCCCCCTGATAGGTCTGAGTCGCCATGTCGTAAACGCGCTTCCCCGCGAGCAGGCCGCGCACCTCCGTCAGATACCGGCGCATGTCCTCCCGGGGCTTTCCCATCTTCATCCCCATGCCCTTGACGCGCGGGGGATGACCGAGCCCCAGGCTCAGAATGTAGCGCCCACCGGACATCTCGCTGATGGCGACCGCGCCCTGCGCGGCGATATGGGGATGGCGGTGATAGATGATGGCGATGAAGCTTCCCACGACGATCCGCTCGGTCTTCATGGCCATCACCATATGAATGGCCAGAGAATCTGTGAGCGATTCCGTCGTATAGGCGCGGCCGTAGCCCATATCTTCCGCTTCTTTCGCCACCTCGCCCATCTCGGCGATCGGCATATCGACAAAAGAGAGCAGGCAATATCCCAGCGTTTGCGTCATCCAGCGTTTCCCTTGCGCTGATGTATTCCCGAAAAGCCTTATTCAGCCAGAAAACCCGACCGAGCGCCAGTTGCACCCCCCTCCGGGAGATGGGCGAGCCGCTGTTTCACTGGTCGAGGAAGAGAGAACCGCCTGAAAATTCCGCGAAGAACACCGGCACCCGGATCCGAAGAAACAAAAACGCCCTCCCGAAAGGCGGTTCGGGAGGACGTTCGAATTTACTCCAGTCCCTTCAGGCAATGGGGAATGAAGTCGTTGGCCGGAATCGGGCAGGCCGTTGCGGGCCGGCGCTATTTCATCATTCCGTGCATGATTTTTTCGATCCGGTAGAGATGGCGCTCGGCGTCCTTGGGCTGGTAGATGTTCATCTGTACCTTCAGGTTCTTCTCGAATTCCTCGTAGTAGACGAAAAAGTTGGGGATAACGCCGGAGACGAAGAGACTCACGAGAAGCGCAGTGAGGGTGGCGAAGACGAACGGCACGCTGCTCGGTGGGATGAGCCAGCCGAACCATCGCCGACGCTGGGAGCGGGGGCGCGACCTTTGAATCCGAGCATTCAGGCCCCGCTCTTTTTTGATCTTCCTGGCCAGCTGGGCCGCCTCCCGGCCCTTGGCAACAACGTAGAGCCGCAGGTTCCCCATCCTTTCAAGGGCCTGCCAGCGGCTGATCGCCTTCTCGTCTTGGAGCGATTCGACGCTCTCGACCAGATAGGCGGTGGCGACCCCCCGTCGTGTGACGAGGAGATCGGGATGGGGTCCTCTCCAGCCCGTCGGTGTGTTGGGGGTATGCTCCATGTGGCGGGAATACACCTGGTAGCCCCGCCGGCGAGCCCTCCTGGCGAGCTGGCGGATGACCCAGTGATGTACCCGCTTTTCACTCGTGAGCCGGTGTGTGCAGCGAATCAATGCGCCGGCTCGGGCCAGAAGTTCCGAAGGCTCGATCGGCTTGCTGACCACTTCGTCGGCAAAGCCGTTCAGGATGCGGTTGACTACCTCAGGATTGCGACTCTCTGAAAGCATGAGGATGGGGATGAAAGCCGTGTGCGACTGCTCGGCGAGCGCGGCCGACACTTCATAACCGTCCAGACCGGGCATGTCGACATCGAGGATGATCAAATCGGGCTCTTCCCGATCGGCGAGGTCGATTCCATGGCCGCCGTCCGTGGCCGTGACAATCCGGTGCCCTTTTTCCTTCAGCAAGTCTCTCAGATAAGAGCAGGCATCGGGATCGTCGTCGATGATGAGTATTTTCTTACCGAACGGCGAGACGCGCGGCCCCGGAGGAAGGACATGCGCTTTGTCCGATTTTTTTCCCAACAAAGAGATGCTCACCTGACTCATTCCCTCGATCATGTGAATTCGAGTTGTCCCAGGGTGCCTGGGATCGTTGCCCCCCATGAAATTGCAACGGACATGCCATAGACCGGCGCCGGCCCTTCTCCAAAGGGCCCGCCGGGAACCTCGTGTCCGGATGTGGGCTCAGATAAAGGCGATTCGCGCTGCGAAGGAAGGCCGCCGGAGAGGAGAAAACAGTCTGGAACGCCACGATTTTT
>CAMYJL010000099.1 GCA_947258645.1 uncultured Nitrospinota bacterium | reverse complement strand
GCAGACAAGCTTCACATCCCCGTCCGGCTCGAAAGCCGCACCTATTTGGGCCCCGTGGTTTTTCACCTGATAGAGGGGCGCGGCATTCCCTCCGGCCGCCTCGCCGGGGCTCCCACGCGGACGCTGAAAACATGGAAACCCAAGAGCATGCGCGTGAAGGAAAATGTGAAAGACGCGTCATCCCAAGTCAAAAAACTTCTCAACCGCTCCAAACGCAAATCCGGCAAAGCTCCACCTCAAACACAAAACTTAAGGTAATACTTTAAGTATTTTTTTCTCAAATCTTATTGACACGCAAACAATGTTAACCTAGATTAATACTGTTTGCACCAAATAACCATTTTCTCCCGGATAGGAGAATTCAGATGCCATCTCCCCATCCCAAAAACCTGGGGGATCTGTCGCCCAGCCTGGAGCATTACATCCGGGCGATTTACGACCTGCAGGCCGAAAAAGGCTACGCGCGGGTGACCGACATCTCCGAGATCCTGGGCGTCGCCAAACCGGCCGTCTCCTCTGCCCTCAAAAACCTTCGCGCCATCGGCCTCGTCGATCATCGGGTCTATGAAAGCGTCCGACTCACCGATGAAGGAATGAAGCGGGCCAAGAGCGTTTCGGGAAAATACGCCATTCTCCTCGAATTTCTGATCGAGGTGCTCGGCGTGGATAAAGAGCAGGCCTTCGCGGACGCCTGCCTGATGGAGCACTACGTCAGCGGAACCTCCTCGGATCGCCTCGTCGACCTCCTTCGCTTCTTTGAGGACCGAAAGAATCAGGGCGTTTTGGAAGACTTCCACGCCTTCCGGCGCAACTGCGAGAGCGAGTCGAACTGCCCCGACTGCTCGTTCCACTGCGACGTAAGCCTGCAGCAGATCGGGAAGGCGCCTGACCGTGGCCGATAAAATGCAACGCCGAGAGCCCGCTCCAGCAGCCGCGGTTTGCGTCGGCTTCGTCTTCAGCGGTCGGCCCATTATCGAATCGAGTGAACTTTTCGCGGGCTCCCGATCTTTGATCATTCGCCATGACGGCCAGGAATATTGCCTGGAAACCACCCGAAACGGAAAACTGATCTTGAAGAAGTAGTTTCGCTCCCGAGGGGATTTTTCATGGAATGTCACGTCGCCACCGATAACATCGAAAGCCGGGACACCGGAGCCATCCTTCTGCTCGGCGGCCCGAACGTCGGCAAAAGCTCCCTGTTCCACGCCCTGACGCGCTCCCGCGTGACCATCTCCAATTACCCGGGCACCACCGTCGCCCTCACCCGCGGCTCCCTGAACGGAGGCGGACCGGCGATCTACGACGCGCCCGGCGTGTACGGCCTCCTCCCCGTCACCGAGGACGAGCGCATCGCCCGGGACGCCCTTCTGGCACCTGAGACGGACCGCGTCGTCCTCGTCCTCGACGCCAAGAATCTTCGCCGGGGTCTGGCCTTCGCCCTGGAGGTCGCCGAAGCGGGCCATCCCTTCATCGTCGCCCTCAACATGGAGGATGAAGCGCAGGCCCTGGGACTCCATATCGACCACCGCGTCCTCTCGGATCGCCTGGGCGTCCCCGTGATCCCCACCGTGGCCAACAAGGGCCGGGGAACCGAGGAGCTCCTCGGGCTTCTTGAAGAGGCGGCGGTCCCCGAGGTCCGGGTCGAATACCCCGAGGCCCTGCGCCAAGCCGCCGAGGCCGTCGAGGCTCTCCTGCCGGGCAACCTTCCCGGGAAGCGCTTCCTGGCCTTTTCTTTCCTCGCGGGAGGCGACGCCAGTCCAGAAAAGATCAGCTCAGGCCTATCGGCGGAAGCTCATGATCGCATCGCCCGCATCCGCGAGGAACTGACCGCGCGCCTGGACATGCCCCTTCGGGCCCTGCTCATGCGCTCCCGCCTCGCCGGGGCCGAAAACCTCCTCACGGAGGCGATGCGCTGGGAGCGAAAAGCGCGGGGCGCCCTCTGGCGGGACCGGTTGGGAGCGCTCGCCGTCCATCCCGTCGCGGGTCCTTTCGTCCTCATGGGCATCCTCTACGCCCTCTACAAATTCGTCGGCGAGTTCGGCGCCGGAACGCTGGTGGACCTCCTGGAGGGCCGCCTCTTCGGAGAGATCATCATTCCGGCACTCGCGCGCTGGACCGAGGCGCTTCTGCCCATTCCCCTCCTTCGGGACTTCCTGTTCGGCCCCTACGGCGTGATCTCCATGGGGCTGACGTATGCCCTGGCCCTCATTCTCCCCATCGTCGGGACCTTCTTCCTCGCCTTCAGCGTTCTCGAGGACTCGGGCTACCTCCCGCGCCTGACTCTTCTGGCCAACCGGTTTTTCAAGACCATGGGCCTGAACGGAAAGGCCGTCCTCCCGATGGTTCTGGGCCTGGGGTGCGACACCATGGCCACCATGACGGCTCGCATCATGGAGACCTGGAAGGAGCGGATTCTCGTGACCCTCCTTCTGGCCCTCGGCGTTCCGTGCTCGGCGCAGCTGGGGGTGCTCATGGGGATGCTGGGAGGGAGTTCGTCGACACTGGTCCTCATCTGGGCCGGCGTCATAGCAAGTGTTCTCTTCATGGTCGGGTTCGTGGCCGCGCGCCTCCTTCCGGGAGAGTCGTCCGACTTCCTGGTGGAGGTGCCGCCCATCCGCGCCCCCCAGCTCTCCAACGTTCTCGTCAAGACGGCCGCCCGGATCGAGTGGTACCTGAGAGAGGCGGTCCCCCTCTTCCTCGCAGGGACGGTCCTGCTGTTCATCCTCGATCGGATCGGCGCGCTGGCTGGAATCCAGGTTCTGGCCGCCCCCCTGGTGGAGGGATTTCTCGGCCTCCCCCGAGAGGTCACCGAATCCTTTGTCGTCGGCTTCCTGAGGCGGGACTTCGGCGCGGCGGGACTCTTTACACTGGCCAAGTCGGGCGCGCTCAACCCCAACCAGGTGCTGGTGAGCCTGGTGACCATTACCCTGTTCATCCCCTGCGTGGCCAACCTCCTTATCATCGTCAAAGAGCGGGGCGTCCGGGTGGCCCTGGCGATTTCCGCGTTCGTATTCCCGTTCGCCTTTCTGGTGGGAGGCGCCCTGCGATGGATCCTTCGATTGGCCGAGGTGACGCTATGAGCGGAAAACATCTTCCGATGGAAACCACGGCGGAATTCGCCCACGTTCAGTGCCCCCTATGCGGATACACCTATTCCACCGGGGAAATGCCCGAGCGGGGCTGCCGTCTCTGTCCCCTTCACGAGAACTGTGACGCTTTCGTCTGCCCCAACTGCGGCTACTGCCAGCCGCAAACCACGCGGACGGAACTGTTCCTTCGGCGCCTGTTTGGATGGCTCGGAAAGAAAATCCGGCCGGCCGGCGGGGACGCCGAAGCTCCGGGCGTCGTCCGGCTCCATGAGCTGCGTCCCATGACGTGGGCCCGCGTCGAGCGGGTGGACGCCACCTCCTCCCACGCCTCGGCCCGCCTGGGCGGATTTTGCATCCTGCCCGGCGTCGCCCTTCAGCTCCGCCAGCGTCATCCGGCCTATGTCGTTCGGGTGGAAGAGACCACCGTGGCCCTGGAGCGCCGCCTCGCGGAGTCGATCTGGGTGAGCCCCCTTCTCCCGATCAGCCTGACCGTGCCGGCGGCGGGGGCAGAATCCTCGAACGGATCGGCCGTCCGGGGAGATGCGCCCATCGACCCGGGACAACGACAGAGAGAATGACCGCTGGTTGAAAAACCGAACCGGGCAGCCGGTTTTGAATAAAGAGTTTTCACCGCCCCCAATCACTGCGCAAATCCCAGCCAGCCTGCCCGCCCACCGAGGCCAGGGCAAGCCCGCCAGAGGAAGAGAGCAAGGCAAGCAACCACCTAACGATGGAGGAGAAAATGTACATGCGTAAGATATTATTGCTGTCGGCTCTGGTTCTGGTGTTGGCGTATGGCCTCGCTGGAAAGGCTTTCGCCGCCGGGGAGGTCAACCTTTACTCCTACCGGCAACCGTTTTTGATCAAACCCCTGCTCGATGAATTTTCCAAGCAAACCGGAATCAAGGTGAACGTCGTATTCGCCAACAAGGGGATGCTGGAAAAAATCCGGGCGACACCCGGCGCCGCGGACGCCATTTTGACCTCCGACATCGGGAGCCTGCACGACATGGACCAGGCCCGTCTTCTTCTGCCGGTCCGCTCCCGCGTGCTGGAGTCGAACATTCCGGCCATCTACCGGCACCCCGGCGGCCACTGGTTCGGGCTCACGCTCCGGGGGCGCGTCCTCTTCGTGAGCAAGGCCCGGCTCAAGCCCGGTGCGGTCACGACATACGAAGATCTGGCCGACCCCAAGATGAAGGGCCGCGTCTGCATCCGATCGGGCAAGCATGTCTACAACGTTTCCCTGATCGCCTCGATCATCGCCCACAAGGGCGAGGCGGCGGCGAAAAAATGGCTCCAGGGCGTAAAGGCCAATCTCGCAAGAAAGCCGGGCGGGAACGACCGGGCACAGGCCAAGGCCATCTACGCGGGCCAATGCGACGTGGGCGTAGCAAATACCTATTACATGGGGAAAATGGCCACGAACGCGAAAAAACCCGCGCAGAAAAAATGGGCCGCGTCGATTCAGCTGATCTTTCCGAACCAGCACGGACGGGGAACCCATGTCAATATCAGCGGGGCGGCCGTCACCCGGCACGCCCGGAACAGGGACAACGCCGTCAGGCTGATCGAGTTCCTCAGCGGCGATTACGCGCAGAAGCTTTACGCGGCGCAAAATTTCGAATATCCGGTCAAGCCCGGCGTCCCGGTCCACCCCCTGGTGAAATCCTGGGGAAATTTCAAGGCCGATACCATCGACCTGGCCACGGTCGCGAAGTATCGGACCGCCGCATCGAAACTGGTCGATCAGGTTGACTTCAACAACTTCCGCCCAAGCAACTAGGACAAGCGGCTCCCACGGGGAAGACAGCGCACCCCGGCGCGGACGACCACCGGCACGGTCGTCCGCGCCTTTTTATACCTATTTTGGCCCGGAGGTTTTATAGTCGGTCTCAGGATTGGAAAAGATGTCCACTATCGCAGAAAATCTGAAAACGACCATGGCAAGCCGCTTCCGGCCTGCGTTCCGTCTGGACATCTGGACCGGCGGGGTTCTTTTGATCGCCATCCTCATCGCCGCGCCGATCATCGCGGTGATTGCTCTCGCCCTCTCCCCGAGCGAGGGCATCTGGAGCCATCTCCTATCCACCGTCCTTTTCCGGTACATCCGCACGACGTGGGGACTGATGATGGGCGTGGGGGCGGGTACACTGCTCATCGGCGTCGGCACCGCCTGGCTGGTCACGATGTGCCGCTTTCCCGGGCGGGGCGTCTTTGAATGGGCGCTTCTTCTGCCGCTGGCGATGCCCGCCTACATCATCGCCTACGTGTACACTGACATCCTCGAGTTCGCCGGTCCCGTCCAAGGCCTCCTTCGCGGTGCTTTCGGCTGGACGACCGGCCGGGACTACTGGTTCCCCGAAATCCGGTCGCTGGGCGGGGCCATCGCCATGATGACGCTCGTCCTGTATCCGTATGTCTATCTGCTGGCGCGGGTCGCTTTCCTGGAACAATCCGTTTGCGTGACGGAGGTCAGCCGAACCCTCGGTCGCGGGCCCTGGCGCAGCTTCTTCACAGTCGCCCTCCCCCTGGCCCGGCCGGCCATCGTGGTCGGCCTGAGTCTCGTGCTGATGGAAGCCTTGAACGATTTTGGCACGGTGGACTTTTTCGCCATCGAGACCTTCACGACCGGAATCTATGACGTGTGGCTCAACATGAACAGCCGGTCGGGAGCGGCGCAGCTGGCCACCGTCGCCCTTTTGTTTGTGGTTCTTTTGATCGCTGCGGAACGATGGGCGCGGAGAGGCCAGCGCTACTTTCATACGACCACAAAATTTAAACCGCTGCCCGGCTATCGCCTGAGCCCGGGAACCGGGGCGCTCGCGATTGCCGCCTGCCTGCTCCCCATCGTCCTCGGCTTCCTGGTGCCCACGGGCGTCCTCTCCCTGTATGCCTGGAATTTCTACGAAGAGAGCCTCTCCGCCAACTTTTTTCTTTTCGTCCGGCACAGTCTCACCCTGTCAGCGATCAGCGCCGTCCTCGCCGTCGCCATCGGCCTTTTCATGGCCTACGGCGTCCGCCTGAGCCGCAATGCCGGATTGCGCGCGATATCGCAGTTCGCGAGCCTGGGCTATGCCGTGCCGGGAGCGGTTCTGGCCGTGGGAGTCATGATCCCCATGGGGAAGCTGGACCTCGGTCTCCAGACGCTCACACGGGAGCTCTGGGGCGTCCCCACGGGGCTGCTGTTGAGCGGGACGATCATGGCGGTCACCTACGGATATTTGGTACGCTTCCTCGCCCTCTCGTACGGAACCGCCGAGGCCAGCCTTTCCAAGGTGACCCCCAACATGGATGGCGCGGCACGCACCCTGGGGCTGGGGCCCGGCAAGACGCTGTGGCGCGTTCATTTTCCCCTGGTCCGGGGGAGCCTTCTCGCCGCCGGCGTATTGGTCTTTGTCGACGGCATGAAGGAATTGACCATGACCATCATTTTGCGCCCTTTCAACTACGAGACGCTTGCCACATTCGTTCACCAGTTCGCCTCCAACGAACAGTTGGAGGAAAGCGCTCTCGGCGCATTGGCCATTGTCGCCTCCGGGATTCTTCCGATCATCATTTTGAGCGCATCCATCCGGAACACGCGTCCCGGCCAATCGGCGCGTCAGGGAACATAGGCCATGTCCGGGCTATCGGTGGCGGGCGTTTCCCACGCCTACGACGGAAACAAGGTCGTTCGCGAGGTCAGCTTCTCTGTCGCGCCCGGAGAGCTCGCATGTCTGCTCGGCCCCTCGGGGTGCGGAAAAACCACGCTTCTCCGGCTGGCCGCCGGGCTTGAGCCCCTGCAGCAGGGAACAATCACCATTGACGGGACCGTCGTCGCGGACCCCGCCCGGGGAACGCAAGTTCCGCCCGAAGGGCGCGGCGTGGGCCTCATGTTTCAGGACTACGCCCTTTTCCCCCACCTGACCATCATGGAAAATATCGCTTTCGGAATTCCCAAGGCTTCGCCGGAGCGCATGGCCGCCATTCAGGACGCCATCGCCCAGATGGGCATGGCGGCGTATCAGGACGCCTACCCCCACACGCTCTCGGGCGGACAACAGCAGCGGGTGGCCCTGTTGCGGGCCCTGGCGCCGGAACCCCGGATTCTCCTGCTGGATGAGCCTTTTTCGGGTCTGGACGTGAATCTCCGCACCCAGATCCGGGAGGAGACACTGTCTGTCCTCAAGCGTTCCGGGGTTGCCACCCTGATGGTGACGCACGATCCACAGGAAGCCCTCTCCATGGCCGACCGCATCCTGGTGATGAACCGGGGGAAGATCGAACAACTCGGAACCCCCCGGGAAATCTACCAGTTTCCGGCAACGGAGTACGTTGCGCGGTTCGTGGGAGATACCAACATCCTTCCCGGAATCGTCCTCGAGTCCAGCTACGATGAGGTGATGACCTCCATTGGACCCGTACCCTGTCTCTCGATGCGGGGTCTCGATTTCGGCACGGACGCATTCATCTCCATCCGCCCGGAGAGCTTCGAGCTCGACCCGAAAGGGCCCTTCCAAGCGCAGATCCGGAGCATCACCTACGGCGGTCAGTACGTCAGTCTGGAGGTAGAGCTTCTCGGCGAAATCGGCCGGGGGCAGCGGCTGCGGATTCACACCAACCCCAACAGCCGGATCGACGTGGACGAGCACATCCGCTTCCGCGTCATTCCGGATTTTGTGACGGTCATCGAAGACCCGGCCCCGAACGGAGGCCCGTAGAGCGAATTCGGGGCTATTTCGGGGGCTATTTGAGGACGGGCATGAACGCGTTTTCTTCCACCAGCCGGTCGCCCCGAAATCCGAAATTCCTTCCATGGGAGTAGTACCACCAGACCTCGGTGATCCCCCCCTCTTTTTTCTTTCGGATTTCCTCGGCGATTCCATACCTGCGGATAATTCGCGCCTTGGGTGAATTTCGGGGATACGCCTTCAGGGTTTCCCGCACTTTTTCCCAGCCGCCATGGAACGGGAGGCGGTAGTTATACACCTTTGTCCCGCCACGTATCACGAAATCGGTGATATCGACGCGATCCGGGCGGGCGAACCGAACGGAATCAAACCGCTTGGGATCGTAAAAATTGAGGTAGTAGCGGTTGCGGCCCGGAAGAACCCGGATCACCAGACGATAGGAGCCGTCCGAGGAGGTATCGCCCTCGGCGAGAATCTCCAGCTCCCCCAAATCGACGCGGGGGTCCATATCGACAGGACGAATGGAGGAAGACACCCGGACCGGAAGACGGGAGACAGGCAGTCCGTCCGCATCCGACACCCGCCCGGCGATGATGAACCGGCTCTGATTCAGGCCGGAATGAGCCGACCCATCCGATTGCTCGGGGGCGGAAACAGCGGCGCCGCACCCGGAGAGGAACATCATGGCGGCCAGCAAGGGGCCGGCCGCACGAGTGGAGAAAATCATCATCGCCCGTGACAGTGTTTGTACTTTTTCCCGCTTCCGCAGGGGCAGGGCTGATTGCGGCCCACCTTCGGCGTCTCGCGGCGGACGGGGGTGGCCGTTTGAACCGCGGCCTCGGCGACGTCTCCCCCGAAGGCGGAAACATCGTCATGCGTCATCACCATTTCCTGCTCGCGCTCGTTTTCTTCGACCTGGATTCCCTCTCTCCCGATATCGAGCTTGTAGAGATAAAGAATCGTGTCCGAGTCGATCCGATTGTTCAGATCTCCGAACATCTCGAAAGCTTCGCGCTTGTATTCGTTGAGCGGATCGACCTGCGCGTATCCCCGCAGGCCAATGCCGTCCTTGACGTGTTCCATATTGGTGAGGTGATCTTTCCACTGCCCGTCGAGAATCTGAAGATAGACGACGCGCTCGAGCTCGCGGATGACCTCATCGTCAAATTCCGCGTACTTGGCCTCGTACGCCTCCTGGATGAGATCATCCATCTTCTTGGAGACCAGCTCCCGTGTCTCATCCTCGATGTCGAGCTCGCACGGCGGGCTTGTAAACACAACCTTTCGGCCGTCCACGCGGCCCGGTATGCCGAACTGGCGGTCCATCGCGGCGACGAAGTTCTCCAGATCCCATTCCTCAAAATGCTCCGCCTCCGGAAGATATAAATTGAGGATTTCGTCGAGAATGCCCGTGGCAATGTCCTGGATTTGCTCTGAAATATCGGTTCCTTCGAGAATCGACCGCCGAAGGTCGTAGATGACCTCGCGCTGTTTGTTCATCACGTCGTCGTACTTGAGGATTTGCTTGCGCATCTCGAAGTGGTGGGCTTCCACGCGCTTCTGGGCGTTCTCGATGGCGCGCGTCACCATCTTCGCCTCGATGGGAACGCCCTCCTCCATCCCGAGTTTGCCCATGATGCCGCTGATGCGGTCCGAACCGAAGATGCGCAGCAGATCGTCTTCCAGCGAGAGATAAAACCGGGAGCTTCCCGGGTCGCCCTGACGGCCCGCGCGCCCCCGCAGCTGATTGTCGATGCGCCGGCTCTCGTGACGCTCCGTCGCGATGACATGCAGACCGCCAAGGGCCACGACCTCGTCGTGCTCGGCGGCGCACTGCTCCCTGAACTTCTCCAGCGCCTGCTCATAGGCGTGGCTCTCTTTCGCGTCCGCTTCCCTGGCGGCGAGAAATTCCGGGTTTCCTCCGAGGAGAATGTCCGTCCCGCGTCCCGCCATGTTGGTAGAGAGCGTGACCGCACCCTTCCGGCCCGCCTGGGCGATGATCTCCGCCTCCAGCTCATGATTCTTCGCGTTCAGGACATAATGAGGCACCTGCCGCTGCTTGAGCAGCGCGGCGAGCCGCTCGCTCTTTTCGATGTTGGTCGTGCCGATCAGGAGCGGCTGTCCCCTCTCGTTGCTTTCGCGGATCTCATCGATCACGGCGTCCAGCTTTTCCTTCTCCGTCCGGTAGACAAGATCCGGAAACTCGTTTCGAACGAGGGGGCGGTTTGTCGGGATGACCATGACGGGCAGCTTGTAGATCTCCTGGAACTCGGCCGCCTCGGTGTCGGCCGTCCCCGTCATGCCCGCCAGTTTTTC
>CAMYJL010000098.1 GCA_947258645.1 uncultured Nitrospinota bacterium | reverse complement strand
GCTTCGTCATCGTATCGTCCATTCCGGCATGCATCCGCATAAGTGTATTAAATCAAGACACTTGACGATATTTCAGGCCAGATAGTATGATTTCCCCAAACCTAAAAAAATTGAGTCAAACGGCGAGAAGGGGAGATCGCCTCGGAGCGTTCAGTGCATACCAACCGTGGAGGTGCAATCGTGGGAAACAAGAGACAGAAACACCGCTTAGGCATCTTATCCGCTTCGCTCATTTCTCTTTGGATGGCAGTCCTCCTTCTATTCCCTGCAGCCGGTGAGGCCGCCTTCACCTTCACGAAGGTCGCTGACACCGCCACCGGAATCCCCGGCGGATCGGGAAACTTCACCGGTTTCGGCGAACCCTCACTCGTGGGCGATGACCTGGCTTTTGGGGGATCCGGGAATTCTTCCCAGGGTGGCATCTATACCCGTATCGGGGGGACCCTGGACGTCCTGGTGGACAAAACCACCACATTTCCCGGCACCTCGGATTTTGTTTTTGCCGGCAGACCTTCGTTCGATGGGACAAATGTCGCCTTTTTCGCGAACGGTTGCACCGCAACCGGTTCAAGTTGCCCGTCGGCCGGGATCCTCAGCAACATCGGGGGCGCGTTGGGAGTCGTGGCCAAGAACGGCGACCCCATCCCGGGTGGAGGGACCCTGGATTTTAACTTTGATACGCCCTCGACCGACAGCGGCAACGTGGCTTTTTGGACCGCACGCTTTGTTATCGGAGGCGGAAACCAGGAATGGATCCTGAAAAGTGTCGGGGGCACGCTGAGCGTCGTCGCGAGCTTTACTACGCAAGTTCCTGGAACTCTTGATCCCTTCGAAGATTTGGAGAGAAGACCCGCGATGAGCGGCACGAACGTCGCATTTCAGGGCAGATCGCCATTCGGAGGCGTATCCGGTATTTTCTCCGACACCGGCGGGACGCTTGGCCCCATCGCCACCAACGTGACCACCAGCGCGAATACTTTCGAGGACCGCCTGTCGATGGAAGGCTCGACCGTGGCGCTTGTCACCCAGAACCCCCTCGGCCAGCGGGGCGTCTTTACCGGGTCGGGGGGAGCGTTGACCACCATCGCCATCGAGAGCACCGGAATCCCCGGCGGGTCCGGTAACTTTACCGAATTCTCTACGCCCTCGCTGGACAGCGGGAAGGTGGCGTTTATCGGAGAGGGCGCAACGAACCAGAAGGGTATTTACACCAACCTCACGGGCACTCTCGAGAAGGTCATCGCGAAGGGTGACCCCCTCGATTTGAAAACCGTCGACGACGTGCGTTTCGGCGTGGAAGGCCTGAGCGGGGATCAGGTCGCATTTCGCGTTAACTTTACCGACGGCTCCTCGGGCATCTACGTGGCAACACTGGACGGGGGCGGAGGCCCCGGTCCCGGCCCCAACCCCGACATCGACGGCGACGGGATCGCCAACGAGATCGACGGCACGTTCAACGGCGGCTTCAACGACGAGAGCGGCACCCCTTCCTCGGACTTCACCGATGAGCACAAGGGCGGAACGAGCTTCGGCTCCTTCGGTTTCTCCTTCGGCGACATTGCGCTCACCGTCACGGACGCGGCCGACCCCGCCGGGTTCCAGATCGAGGCCAGCGGAAGCGGGTTCGCCGTTGCGCGAGTTTGCCGCTTCCGGGTCTTCCTCACCGACGGGGACGTGGTCAACGCCACCTGCAGCTCGCTGGACCTGGAGGTTGTCTCGGGCCCGGCGGAGATCGAGCTGGGAGATGAGAACGACCCCGTTGTCGTCAACGTCCCCACCGGGGCGGCGGTGAAGATCACCGAAACCGACGGGACGTTCCAGATCGAGAACCTGTCGGACATCGATATTACGGTGGAGACGGGCGGGCAGGTCATCACGGTCGGCCCGGGTCAGGTCAGCGGCTCGTGCGACTGCGGCGCGCCGGGCGCCATCCTCGGGACGAACGGCTCCAACTTCCTGCTCGGTACGGGGGGTGACGACACCATCTGCGGCCTGGACGGAAGGGATGTAATCTTCGGCCGGGGCGGCAACGACTGCATCGACGCCGGGCCGGGGGACGACATCGTTTACAGCGGGCAAGGCGACGATACGGCCTTCGGCCGGGACGGCAATGACATCCTCCTGGGCAACCGGGGGGATGACACGATCGATGGCGGAGACGGAAAGGACTTCATCATCGGCGGCCGGGGAGAGGACCTCTGCACGGAGGGAGAACTCAATTTCCGTTGCGAGGGCCCCTAGCCGGAGGACGTAAAGAACAATAAGGCTTAGAGCGGTTCATGCGGGGCGCGGACTTCCACGGCGGGATTCCGCGCCCCGTTTTTTTGTCTGAGCGGTGAAAGTTCCGGCAGTTCAGCGGGTGAAATTCGTCATTCTGAACGCAGTGAAAAATCTTCGAGAGAGCCATTCAGGCGTGTCTCCACCCTGGAAGATCCTTCGCTACGCTCAGGATGACATTTTTCCCCTATCTCCCTCCCCGATTCGAAATCCGCCTCCCGTTATGGCAATCTGATCGGGCACACCGTCGGCCCCTCCGAATATGGCGCTTCTTTTCCTCCGGATCCGGCCGGGCGGGGAGAGGGGTGAAATTCCGCTTCTTCACCCGGCTGGTTGGGCAGCATGCATTTCGTAGCCATTTTCAATCAAAGGGGGAAGCCATGAGGAATATCTTTGATACGCGTTTCGATTTCGCCGGACGGCTGGAGAAGGTTCGCCACCACATGGACGAGCGGGGGCTGGACGCCATGCTCGTGCACCTTTGGGTGAACCAGTACTACATCTCCGGCTTTTACCATCATCTCCCCTGGTATCCGCTCTGCCTCGATACCTCGACCGAGTCGCCCCTGATCATCTTCCGGGACCGGAACGAGCCGCCCATTTTCCTCTGCGGCTACCTGATCTACAACTCCGTCCGGGAGGGGACCTGGATCGAGGACGTCCGGGCCTTCGACCGCGAATCGAAGCTCGGCCACATGGAATACCTGGCCGAAGTCCTGAAGGAGAAAGGGGTGGCGGACGGGAAGATCGGCCTGGAGGATGAGTGCTGCACGATCAACACCTTCCAGAAGCTCCAGAAGGCGCTCCCCGGGGCGAGGTTCGAGAACGCCTCCGAGATCTTCACCGTCATCCGCTCCGTCAAGGACGCCGACGAGATCGCGATCATCCGGGAGGCCGTCAAGATCGGCGAGTCGGCCATGAAGGTCGGCATCGACGCGGCGAAAGTGGGCGTTGCCGAAATTGAGGTGCAGACGGCGGTCGAGATGGAGATGAAGCGGCTGGGGGGCCTGCGGGAGGTCGAGACGATGTGCCAGTCGGGCTACCGGACGGCCAACTACCGGGCCTTCGCCTCGGAGTGGAAGAAGATCGAGGAGAACGATCTCGTCATGGTGGACCTGGGCTGCGTCTACAAGGGCTACGGGTGCGACATGACGCGGACGTGGCCGGTGGGCACGGCAACCGACGAGCAAAAGAAGATAGCGAACGATCTATACAAAGTGCACGAGAACATCCTGGACTTCATGAAACCCGGGATGGAACACCGCGACGTATCGAAGTTCGCGCACGAAGAGATGGGGAAATGCGGATACCCGGTGGAAAACGACGTCTTCCCTCACCGGCGGTTTTCGTTCCACGGGCTCGGGATGGGGCCGTTTCACGATCCGCCCGACAACCATCACCCCGACATGGTGCTGGCGCAGGGGATGGTCGTCTCGGTTCAGGCGTCCGTTCGGCACGAGAAGTACACCATCCGCTTCGAGGACGACGTGCTCATCACGCAGGACGGGGTCGAGAACATGATGACCCTGCCCAAGGAGATGATCTGAGGCTCAGGCCCCCGGCATGACTAGGACGCGTAGGGGAGTTTCTTCGCCGACATGGGTTTTTCCGCCGATGCTTCACGCAGAAAATCGAGGCAGATGCGGGCGAACGCCTCGGGCCGCTCGATGAGGGCGACGTGGCCCGTGCCCTCCAGGATGACCTTGCGCGAGCCCTTGATGCGCGAGTGGATCTCCTCGGCGTGGTGGGGCTCGACGATCATGTCGTGGGTGGAGGCCGTCACGAGCGCGGGCACCTCGATCTGGTGAAGCCGGTCCATCGTGTCGCCCTTGATGGTGGCGTCGAGCTGGCCCACCCAGCCGTCCTTGGGCCCGGATTTTTCCGCGAGCCAGCGGAGTTTTCCCGCCATCTCATCGGAATGCTCGTCGTAGTAGGTATGGGAATAAAGCCCCAGCAGGCTGAACTCGGCGAGGACTTCCATGTCCCCCCATTCGGCGAGGCGCTTTCGCGCGCGCTGAAAGCTCTCCAGCCGCGGGCAATTGCGCGCCCAGGTGTGATGAAGGCCCAGGCTGGCCACGCGGCCGGGGTGATTCAGACAAAGCTCCTGCGCGATATGCCCGCCCATCGAAAAGCCCATGACGTGCGCCCGATCGACTCCGGCGTCATCCAGCACAGCGGCTGCGTCACCGGCCATGTCCGCGAGGCTGTAGCCGGGCCGGGGAACGCTGCTGCGGCCCATTCCCCGGTTGTCGAATACGAGACAGGTGTACTCGCGCTCGAATAAGGGGAGCTGCCCCGACCAGAAAGTGTGATCGTGTCCCGTTCCGCTGATCAGAAGGAGCGGCGGGCCATCCCCCCGAATTTCATAATGAATGTTGACATCGCCCGGAGCTTTGGCCACTGGCATGACGTTTTCCTTTCCTGCGCCGAGAGCGCGTTGATTATCCTACCGGGGGATCTCCGGACCCGGAAATCCAACCTCAATGTTTTATCCGGTCATCCTATTTATCATACACCATCGCCGTACTGGATTTTTGGCGGAGGCGCGGCTCCCGGCCCATCAGTTTGTCGAGCTTGTCCTCGAACAGGGCCGGCGAGAAGGGAGCGGCGAGAAAATCGTTCACGCCCGCCTGGACGGCCTCCATGACCGCTTCTTTTGTCGGGCTGGACATCAGGAGGAGAAACTTGATCCGGGCTTCGATTTCAGGCCGCGCCTTCTTGATCACGGTCGTTACATTCGGCAGGGCATCGTCGGCAATGATGATATCCCATTCCCGGCTTCCGCCGTAGAGAACGTTATAGACATCTTCCATGGATCGGACGTGTTTGACTTTTCCCGTTCCGTAATTCCGAAGCATCTCCCGGACGGAACCGAGCAAGAGCTCTTCCTTGATGGCGAAGAGTACGTTTGGCTGGCGTTCACTGATACTCATCTCGGAATCTCCCGTTGCCCGCACAGAACCGAATTCCGTGCTGCATCAGATCAATTCATTAACCATTTTTTTACACGAATTTTTAAATCCCGGCATTATCAAAATCGGCATTTCGGGAAAAAGAACGGGCAAAGTGTGACCCTCGTCACTACAGAAACTTCGATCGCCGGCGGGGAGCCGCGCATCGCAACGATTTGGATATGAAACCAGGGGAGAAAATTCCGGCCCGCCAATTTGCCGGGTCTCTCCTCGAATGTGGCGGGCCGGAAAGGCGCAGCGATAAAATCGCTTGGCCCCCGCCTGAACGGCCACCATGACTGATTTTTTTGTCTGGTCGGATTGGAGCGCATGAGAAAATCAACACTGGCTCAAAACGCGCAGCGAATTTCTGAAATTTTAAAACCCCGAATACAGAATGGACGTTCTGGAAACCTTGCGGGGAGCGACAGGTTTGCCCATCAGTCCGTCGATCTTCTCTTCGAGATCGATCTGCGAGCAAGGCGTAGCGACAATCTCGTTAATCCCCGCCATCGCGGCCTGCAGGACATCATCACCCGTCGTCGGCATGGAAGTCAGGAGAAGAATCTTGATATGAGGACCCATCTCCTCGCGGATTGCCTCGACCTCTGAAATGGTTTCCGGAAACCGGCTGTCAACGGCGAAGATGTCCCATTTTCTCGCATGCGCCCGAAGCACCGCCTTGGCGTCTTTTAAAGACGAGTAGGATTCGACATCCTCGACACTGCAGCGCCGGAGCATGTCACGGATGACCTGCAGCATGGCGTTGCTTTTCACCGCCAAAAGAATGTTAGGCATGGAACCCATCACCGGCATCGTCATCTCAGCACCCTCTTGTCCGCCTTCGCATCTTTCGCGGCGAACCACCTTTCACCGCTAAAATACGCCCTGAAAATCGAGGCGGAAGTGACGCAGGGCACCCTTACGGGCGAAAACCCCCAAATGGAGTTGTCCCGTGTGACGCGGCTCACATGAGGGAACACAAAGAGGCCCCGAGGGGCCCCCGAATTGTTTTATTTTCAGAATTCGAAACGGACGGGGATGAAGCGGGGAGCGCTAGCCCGGAGGAACGGAAAACGGCGACGGCACGTAGGTTTTGTTTCGTCTGCCGGACATGGCGCCGAGCTTGTCCTCGAACGTCTTCTGGGCAAAAGGAGTGGTGATAAAGTCGTTCACGCCCATACTGGCGGCCCCGACAATATCCTCCCGCGTCGGGTTGGACAGGATAATCAGGATCTGAATCGAGGAGTTCAACTCCGTCCGAACTTCCAGCACCCTTTCAAGAGCGCCGGGAAAAGACCCGTCGAGCACGAAAATGTCCCATTTCTCCGCATCGTCCCGGAGATGACCGACGGCCTCTTTGGGGGTCGAATGGGTTCTCATCCTTTCCACCCCGAATTCGCGCAGGAAATCACGGATACTGTGCTCCAATGCATCTTCTTTTATCGTCAGGAGTACGCTGGGTTTTGCCCCTTTTTCCGACATGCTTATTTCTCCATTTCTTCATTACAACTACCGCAATATCTTCACGCAGGACCCCCAAATTCTAATCCTGCAAACATTGCCGAATAATCATTCAAATTTTCGTTTTGCCTGACAATAAATTTACATTTTTCTGACACTTTTCCAACATAAATTTCATTTCGAATTCATAGAAAATCCAATTAATACAAAAGAAATTCGGCAAAAGTGTGACCTGCATCACACTTGAAAAAGAGTATAGAGCAAGTTTGGAACAAAATTCGAGAGGGGGGTGTCCGCTGCCGCATTTATTCAAGTATTCAGGGACCGCACGATTTGCATATTTTGCAGTACGGGACGGGCGGAAAACATCTCGGACATAAGAGGCAGGTCATGACCGGCCAGAAAATATGCATGAAAATACTTTCCATGAAACATATCGTTTTATATGATGAATTTCACTTAGTAATATTTTTGCCATAGCGGGCAAAACCAACCCGGCGATTTCGAAGACAACAGGAGCGAGTTCGTGGAACAGGCTCGGTCGGTCGGAGACGAAGAAATAAAACGTGAACGCCTGAAAGTCAAAAGCGACAACGAGGGAAAAGGCGGGATCACGATTCGGCTCCTGCCCGTTCCCCTCGCCCACATCCCGTGGGGAACGCAGGCGCCGGTTGACCTCTATCGGCAAGCCGGACGGGAGCTCTCGCTTTTATTCCGCAAGGGCCAGGACCTCGCGGTTGAAGCTTACAGCGAAATTGCCAAACACACCGACTGCCTCTACTACGACAAAGATACCCATATCGACTGGCAAACACTCGTGGACAAGAGCCTTTCCAATATTCTTCAGGCACCGCTTCCCATCGAAACCAAAACCGAAATCGCTTACGGCTCCGCCACACACATCACCCAAAAGACCTTTGAAGATTTCACCGAAGAAAGTTATCAGGATGTACGAGACACGGTTGTAGTTTTAAACCGACTGATGGACGAACCCGGTGCCCTGGACAGCTTCCTCCAACTTACCATTCACGACTATTACACCTACACCCACTCCGTTCACGTCTACCTCTACGCCTCCCTGCTCACCCGCGCTCTCATCGGAGACGAGAACTCCTCCTTCCATTCCGAATTGGGAGTCGGGTACCTCCTGCACGACATCGGCAAAAAAGACATCAGCCCTGAAATCCTCAACAAACCTGGCTCACTCGACGATGACGAGTGGATAATCATTAAAAAACATTCACAGACTGGCTTTGACTTGCTCACCCAAGTGTCCGGTGCTCTTTCGGACGAAGTGGCAGATATCGTTCTTCAGCACCATGAAAGGTGTGACGGCTCCGGCTACCCCAATGGCCGGAAAGAACATGAAATCGGACGTTATGGAAAGATTTGCGCCATTGCCGACGTATTTGACGCGCTCACAACCAAACGGTCTTACAAAAAGGCTATCTCCAAATTGGAAGCCCTTTCCATCATGAAGAACAGCAAAGGCCACTTCGACGAGAAGATGCTCATGCGTTTCATCCGGATTTAACGCCTCTCGACTCTCCGAATTTTTCCACCCGCCTCACCAACCCCCGAAGATAGATAGATTTCCAATCCATCCCGATGTCATTCCCGGGCATCTGCCGAAATTCGCAGAAAAACCGCCGGATTAAATTTCTGGGCGACCTCGATCATGACACCACTTACACCCTGGTTTTTTCAGGAATTTGGGGAAGGTTCGAAAACCTGTGAAAATCGGGAGGAGCGGGCAGGGAATATCTCGGATATCCGGATTTAATACACCTGATACAGGATGGAAGTCCGGGAGATCTCGCGGGGGGTGGTTTCTCTGCCCATCAATTCGTCGATTTTGTCCTCGAGCGTGACCTCCGAAAAAGGAGTGCCGATAAAACCGTCGATTCCTGCTCGGACGGCTTTGATGACCTCACCCCTCGCCGCCGGCATCGCCACCATATAGAGAATCTTGAGGTGAGGGCCCATTTCTTCCCGGATCGCTTCGATCTCCGATATGGCTTCGGGAAATCCGCCGTCGACGAAAAAAATGTCCCATTTCCTCGCGTGTGCCCGAAGGGCTGCTGTTGCATCTTTAAGGGCCGAGTAGGTTTTAACGCTCTCGACGCTGCAACGCCGAAGCATGTCGCGGATCATCTGCAACATGGATTCATCTTTCACGGCCAAGAGCACATTGGGCATGCCATCCATCACGGCCATGTCGCGTCCCTCTCTGCTGTCCTCCGCCCGCCCGAATACGACCCTCACTGTTTCATATCGGCCCGGCAGTTTAAAAATAAACCCGCGAAGAGCGTCCGGAAGTGAACGCAAACACCCCGCCGGTGTGATGCGGGGCGGGGGATGAAGCGGTGTGGCCTGGATCACAAAAACAGAAGCCCAATTGGCGTGAAAGGAAGCGAATTCGGAAGGAGCGGAGAATGGCACACGCTTCTGGCGCGCAGGAAGCCGAATGCCGAAAAGAGATTCTGGAAGGGCAAACACTTTATGGGATCGGAAATCATTGACAGTGCTTACCCCGGATTTCCCATATAGATCTGCAATTCCTCCATCATCGAAGATGATCACGGTTTATCATTCAAACAATTGACCATCCCTCTCGCCCATTGGTGGAGAACATCCGATGGGTGAAGTCGCGAAGAGCCCTCTTAGGGTCCATCTTGACCGCCGATTGAAGCTGGAGTTCCGGGGAGCCAAAATAAAATATTCAATTATTTCAATTCTGATGTTACGAGTTGGAATCATCAGACATAAATGGTTTTATTGAGCCTTGCCCATAAAACTTCGGAGGCGGGAGAAGACACTTCTCCCACCCCCTGTTAACATTTGTCATCGTCGGAGTTCGTTACTTTTTCGATTTGTCAGACTTCTTGACCTCCGGCTTTGGGGTCTTGGAGCCTTTCTTCTTAAAAGGCAGGCAACCACACCCGCAAGCGCTCTGCTCCTTATCGGCTATATGTTTCAACTCCTTTCTACCTTAGCGGTATCATTTATCCTTGAATTCCTCGATGCGTTCCTCCACCCCGGCCAACTCCTTCTTCAGCTGGTCCCCGTAGGCTTCCAGGCATTCTTGTTCCTCTTTGGAGGAAAAGAAACGACGGAATGATGGGCCGCACCCGCAACAACCGCAGGTGCAACCCGTTCTCCCTATGTACCCTGGAGTTCCTCTTGCCTGACACATTCTGAATCACCCCCTTTCCAAATTGAGTTGAGCCCTTCGATAACCACGTGGCGACGCGGCCACTGCGACTGCCCTCGATTGGAAAGAACTTCACAATCCCAATGCTGCCTTGGC
Organism: uncultured Nitrospinota bacterium; assembly: GCA_947258645.1. Lineage (GTDB taxonomy): Bacteria > UBA8248 > UBA8248 > UBA8248 > UBA8248 > CAMYJL01. The sequence continues at coordinate 81 of CAMYJL010000098.1, read as the reverse complement.
GATTCGCTCTGCGAGCTTCCTTGTTTTTTCGTCCTCGCCAGGTAAATCAATTTTTTGTTCCACGGTCATCTTCCTACTTGC
>CAMYJL010000097.1 GCA_947258645.1 uncultured Nitrospinota bacterium | reverse complement strand
GGACGGGGAACAAATCGTCGAGAACGGGAACTTGATGATTGAAGCCTGACAATTTCAGGCCTGAGGGAAATCCGTTTTTTTTGCTTCGGTATGAAGCACGAACCATGAGGGAAGGGGAGATTGGATGTGAACTGAAGAAACTTTTAGAAGGGTTGCGCGATCAAGAACGCAACAGAGAGGGGGAAAGCCATGCAGTGGAAACGAATGTTCTTCATTTCGTGTCTCACCCTGATCGTTTTGGTGTTCTTCGAGACGATCGGCCATGCCGCAAAGAAATTTCCCAACAAACAGGTCAACTGGTACCTCTTTTCCTCGCCCGGGGGGGGGTCGGACATCTTCTCCCGAACGGCCGCCATCCGGCTGCGGCGCATTCTCAAGGTGCCCATCGTCGTCATTAACATGACGGGGGGCAGCGGCGCCCGGATGTTCGACTTTGCGCTTCGGAAACCCAAGGACGGCTATACGATCATGACCGTCACCAATTCCGCCTTGGGCACGATCGTCCGCCGCCGGACCCGCGTGAAGTTCGGTGACCTCGTTCCCGTTGCCCGGGGGTGCTACGACTCCCAGACCTTTAGCGTGCCCACCAGCGGTAAATTCAAGACCATCGATCAGCTTGTGGCACACGCGAAGGCGAACCCGGGCAAACAGAAGTGGGGTGTCGCCCACGCAGGCGGCATCGATCACGTGACGGTTCACGAATTCATCAAGGCCGCCGGTATCAAAGTGGACATCGTGCCCTATAAGAGTGGGGGACAGATTGTCGCCGCCGCCCTGGGGGGACACATTCACGTGGGCGTGCTCAATCCCAGCGAGGTAGCGGGCCAGGTGGAAGCCGGCAAGATGAAGGCTTTGCTCGCTTTGGGTCCCGAGAGGGTCAAGATCAAGGGTTTTGACGCCACTCCCACGGCGAAGGAGAAGGGCTGGGATCTCGACTTCGCCACCTGGCGGGGTGTCGTGGTTCTCAAAGGCACGCCGCCCGAGGTGGTGAAAGCGCTGGAAAAGGCCCTCCTCAAGTCCATGAAACACAAGGTGTACCAGGATTACCTGCGCAACAACGGGATGGCGCCCGCCAGCGTGTTAACCGCGGCCGATTGGGGCGACTTTTTGAACAAAAAACACCCCGTTTGGCAAAAGGCCATGGCAGAACTGGGTTTCGTGAAGAAAAATTAAAAAGGCTGTCTGGGCCGGGGAGTTCTTTGCCCCGGCCCCACAGGAGAAGACCATGCGACATTCGGATGTCCGCATCAGCCTGGTGCTCTTCGCGGTGTTTGCCGCTCTGCTGGCCTATACCTTTACGCTGCCCAAACCCCAGTTGAGCGTGGGTGTCGGTCCCGCCTTCGTTCCCCAGATTGTCCTGTCAGCGTTGCTTTGCTTGACAGTGGCGCTCTTGATCAAGGGATGGCTCCAGACACGCCGTAGCACCCCAGACCCTCCAGAGAAACGGCAGGGCCGCCTCCATATTTATGGGATGTTGCTGGCTGTGGGCTTCGTCCTTTTAATGGAATATGTAGGAACCTTTGTCAGTATCCCTTTGTTCATAGCGGCGATCATGTTGCTGGCGGGCGGCCGGCGGCCCTTGACCGTCGTCCTCATGGCCTTGGGGATTCCTGCCATTATCTACATGGTTTTTACGTTGTTTTTGCAAATCCAGTTTCCCGCTGAATGGGCGTTCTAAAACGGGAAGGGGGTCTTGGTGTTCGAACAGCTCTTGAGGGGTGTCGTCCTCATACTCGATCCCCTTAATTTTATGGCATTTTTCACGGGGTTCGTCGCAGGGGTCATCATCGGAGCGCTACCGGGTCTGACATCGCCGATGTGGGTCGCCCTGCTGATTCCCTTCACCTATGCCATGGACCCCATCCCGGCTTTGGCCATGCTCACGGCGCTCTACTGCGGGGGTACATTTGGAGGTTCCATTTCGGCCATCCTGGTCCGGGCACCGGGCACTCCCGCGGCGGCGGCCACCACCTTCGACGGCTATCCCCTCGCCCAAAAGGGCCAGGCGGGGAAAGCGCTGGGAACGGCCTGTATTTCTTCCTCGATTGGCGGTCTTTTCAGCATTTTGGTTTTAATTCTGCTGGCGCCTCAGCTGGCGGCGTTTGCCCTTCGGTTTGGACCCGCGGAATATTTTGCCCTCAGCCTTTTCGGCCTGAGTATGCTCAGCAGCATCTCAGCGCATTCCACCCTCAAGAATCTCATTGGGGGGCTTACAGGCGTCTTACTCGCCATGGTGGGGATTGAAGAGATCTCCGGATTCTCCAGGTTCGACTTCGGGCTTCCCGAACTCATGCACGGGATCAGCTTCGTCCCGGTCATGATCGGTCTTTTTGCGGGCTCTGAAGTCTTTCGCCAAGTGGCCCGCACTGGCCGGGCGCAACTTCTCACACGGAACGTTTCGATCACGCTGCCTTCATGGGCCGAGATCAAGCAGATGCGAGGCACCATGCTCCGCTCCTCCCTCATCGGAACCTACATCGGCATCCTTCCGGCAGAGGGGGGCACGATCGCCTCCTTTATCGGCTATAACGAAGCCAAGCGTTTCTCGAAACATCCGGAAAAGTTTGGCACGGGAATTCTCGAGGGCGTAGCTGCTCCGGAGACGGCCAACAACGCTGCGACGGGGGGCGCGATGGTGCCCACGCTGGCGCTGGGAATTCCGGGCAGCGGAACCACGGCCGTCATTTTGGGCGCCATGATGATTCAGGGTCTTCGGCCCGGCCCGCTGTTGTTCATCCAGCACGCGGACCTGGTGTACGCCATCTTTGTCGCCATGTTCTTGGCGAATCTGATCTTCCTCGTGGTGGGACTCGGAGGGGCCAAGATCTTCGCCCAAGTGGTCCGCGTGCCCACCTACCTTTTGACGCCCATCATCATGGTGCTGTGCGTGGTGGGCTCGTACGCGCTGAACAACAACATCGCCGACGTGTGGATCATGATCGCCTGCGCCGTGGTGGGTTTTTACATGGGACGCCACGGGTTCTCGGCCGCGCCCATTGTTCTCGGGCTCGTGCTCGGTCCCCTCATCGAGGTCAACTTTCGCCGGGCGCTCATCATTTTCAGCAACGACGTGACGCCCTTCCTCACCCGGCCCTATAGCGCACTCTTCCTCTTCCTGACCGTCTTGGGTCTCAGTTGGCCCTACTTGCGTCAGGCGTGGGCCGACCGCTTCGCCCGGAAAAAAGAAAGACCCGGGATGACCGGAGCGGCCATAGAAGAATAGGAACGACTCGCGTTTCCTTCCAATAAGATTCGAGAATGCGCGTCTATCCCTGATACACCGGGTCGGGCTGGCTGAAGAAGCGCTCGATCAGGTGAAAAATAATCTGAAAATTCTTCATCTGCAGGCTCGCGTGCGAGATCCCGGGCATGACGGCGAACTGCTTGTCCGGGTTGGGCAACAGGCTGAAGAACTCGATGAGGTCTTCGTAGGAGGCGATGCCGTCCCATTCCCCGCGGGTGACGAGGACGGGGACGGTCAGCTTGCGCGGATTGACGATCGGCAGCCGCCTCGTCATGTCGATGTAGGTGCCGTTCGGCACGGAGTCGTCGAGCTCGCAGCACGCCTCGGCGAAGGCCTTGACCACGTCCGGACGCGCCGCTTTCGCATGTTTGTCGCGGCTGAAAATGGTGCGGATGAATTGGGGGTGGATGGGACGGCGATCTGTTCCGGAAGCGTCGGCGAAGCGCTTGGCCCGGTCCTTGAGCGTGGGGCTTCCCTTGCCGGTCCAGACAAAAGCGTCGAGGACGACCCGCTTGACCCATTTGGGGTATTTCTGGGCGAAATAGGCGGCCCGAAGCGCGCCGGACGAGATTCCGTACATGTGGAAGGATTTCGCTCCCGAGGCCTTGCGGATGTATTTTGCCGTGGAGAGGAGTTCCTCGGCGCCGCGTTTGATTCCGGCGTGGATTTTTCTGTCCTTGGTCGAGCGGCCATAGCCTTCATGATCCATGGTCCAGACGTCGTAGCCGCGCTCCGCCAGGTAATCCATCAGGGAATGGCCGGAGCGGCCTGGAACGTCGAGGTCGAAGCATGGAGTAGAGGCCATCGAGGAGCCGTGCACGAGGATGACGGAGCCAACGGGTTTCCTGAGGCTGGCCTTGCGTTTTCTCCAGAGAAAAAGGTCGGCCCCGTCATGATGGGTCCAGTGCTTCGTCCCGGTAATTTTGGTTTTCGCCATTTTTGGTCCTTCCGTGGGTTTCAGATGAGGGCAGCTGCCCCATGAAGATTGGATTTTTACGGGCATTTTGGTGGAATCTTTTTTCAGCGTACTATGTCTCGTTCAAAATGGGAATGGCACCCGTGAATGAAAGAGGTGATCGGCCTCGACACGATTGCGCGCAAGCGCGGGAATCACGCGCTTTCATCACGGCTTTGTGGAGATTTTCATGGAGTTTGGCTTCGACCATGTTCATTTTCTCGTCCGCGACGTTCGCGCGCTCACGTCCTACTTTCAGGATGTGTTCGGCCTGGAGCTGACGCACTACGATGAGGATTTTAAGGGCGCGCCCTACGCGATTTTCCGGCTCGGGGAGGGCAGTCTCCGGATCCGGGGTCTGCGCGAGGGGGATGCCCCCGACGCCCTTGCGCCGGAGCTCGTCGAGGGGCTGGACCATGTGGGATTTGTCGTGGAGAACGTCGAGGAAACCGCCGCCTGGCTGAAGGCGCGGGGAGCGGAAATCTTGCAGCCGCCCCGGAAGATCGGAATCGGGGGGCGGGGCATCGCATTTATCCGCGGGCCCGGGAACATCCGCGTCGAGCTCTGCGAGCCGCCTCGTCCGGGCGGGCAAAAGGTTTGAGTGAGTCCGGGGAGGCGGTGAAGTCTTGGCGCCAGCGTGGGGCGCTTGATTTGATCGGGGGGAGCCTCCTCCTCGTGCTGGTCTGGGGGATGACGCAGCCGGCCATCAAGGCCGCCTACGCCGGGATGAGCCCGTTCGCCCTTGTCTGGATTCGCTCGGCGCTCTCCGCCCTGACGATCACGGCCTGGAGCCTCGCCGCGGGCATACCGGATCGCGTGACCCAGCCTCATCCCCGCCGCGAATTGGCCCACCGTATTCTCAACGGTGCCCTTCATAATGCCTACGTCTTTTTCATTTATACCGGGATGACTGGGACGCAGGCTTCGCGGGCATCCGTTCTTCTATATACGCAGCCCGTCTGGGTCATGTTGATCGGCGCCGCGCTGTTGACGGGAGAGCGCATCACGCTTCGGCGGGGGCTTGGGTTTTTTATCGCGATGGCGGGGACCGTGACGATATTCTCCCGCCGGCTCGGTGGAGAAAGTGCCCTGTGGGCGGATTTGTTCATCGTCATCTCCGCGATGTTATGGGGGTTTCAGGCGGTTCACTTCAAGCGCTTCCTGGGACGGTCGGATGTATTTGCCGTGACGCGGTGGGCGATGATCATCGGGGCACCGCTTTATTTTGCTCTTACCTGGGCGGTAGAGGACGGCGGCCGGTACGCATTCGGTTTTCCCCAGCTCTACGCGATATTTCATATGGGGGTGGTGTCGAGCAGCCTCGTTCTCGTGTTTTGGGCCCACCTGATGATGAAGTTCTCCCCGGCCCGGGTGTCGATATTCCTTTTTTTGACGCCGGCGGTCGGCGTCGCGGGCAGTGCCTTCTTCCTGGGCGAAACGGTGGGCGCGCAGTTTCTCGCGGGAGCGGCAATGACGATTTTCGGCGTTTGGCTCGTGACGGTCGAGCGCGGACGGCAAGGCGTAAGGTGAAGGATGTCTCCGGAAGCGGGGAATCGAAATGTTTCCTCATAAAATCAGGAGCGGTCAACCATGCCGAGGCGGATTGATGGTCCCGTCCGAATTGAAGCGGCGGGGAACAAGCCCAAATTAATTGATGAGTATGTCGGACGCGTTGTGTCCGGAGATGAGCGGATCAGCATCGCCCACATGCGGAGTCCGGGCGGCTGGGTCGAGCCCGGTCAAACGCCCGGGTTCGACGAGTACACCATCGTCCTGAAGGGGATGCTTCAGGTGGAACACGATGGGGGCGTGATTGAGGTGAACGCCGGGCAGGCAGTCATCACTTCTCGTGGCGAATGGATTCGCTACAGCACTCCCGGCGGGGAGGGCGCCGAATACATCGCCATTTGTCTCCCTGCGTTTTCACCAGATACGGTTCATCGCGATCCGGAGGCGCCCGAGGAGGTGTAAGTCGCTTCTTTCCCGCACCAGGCGCAGTTTTTCCAGAACCCCCCTCTTGGAATGGGCCAGCGGCAATTCGGACAGGGGGTTTCGTTTCCCTGGAGCTTGGGCGGGCGCTTCACTTTGGTTTTGCAGGACGGGCAGTAGCGCATGAAGGGCATCATACGCCGGTCGTCACACGATGAGTTGGGGCAGCGCTCCGTGTAGCGGGGGTCGCTGTGCCGCCGGTCAATGTGATCCGTGAAGCGGCCGCTATAGCACCACGGGCAAAACTTCCATTCCAGACGCACGCCCCGCTCACAGTCCGGGCAAAAGGCCGGATGTGACGTGACTCCCCGGAAAGAGTTGTCATTTGTCTTACACCAGGGACAGTACGACATGGCCTCCCCGACGGGATTTCCACACTTGCGGCAGGAGTAGTGTAGGCCGTACCGCTTCCGGAACTGTTTCTCGAATTCCCGAACCCGGACCCCTTCCCAGCGGGAGGGCTCGCCGCGGCTGTGCCCGTTCACAGGTGCGGTGTTCCTGTTTTTTTTGGTGTCGTTCATCCGGCGAAACCGGGAGAGGGCGTAGTTGTAGGCGGCCAGCATCCGCGTGGCGTCCGGATAACGGCCTTTTGGCTCGAAGGCCGTGGCTTTCCGGATCACGCTGAGCATCTCGGGGGGCACTTTGCGCCGGACGGCTTCTTCTTCGGGGTAGGGCCACTTGAAAGGCCACGAGGGAAGATGACCGCTCAGGAGCTGATACAGGACGAGGCCCGCCGAAAAAACGTCGGATGCGCGCGAAGGAAGGCCGTACGCCTGCTCGGGCGCCATGAACCCCAGCGTGCCCGAACTCGTCTCTCGTGTGAGGTGTTCATCCGCCAGGCATGCGATTCCGAAATCGCCAATCCGGACGCGATCGCCTGGGAACAGGAAAATATTCTCGGGCTTCACGTCACGGTGAATGATTTTTTTCTTGTGGGCGGCGCCGAGACCTTCGAGTACCTGGCGCATCTGATCAAGGGCCCAGTCCGGACGGTACCGGCGCTCGATGCGATCGGCGAGGCTTTCGATGCCCGCTTCGTAGGCGAGAATGAGGTGGCCGTCGATGAAATCCGCGTTTTTGAGGCGGAGGATGTTGGGATGGTCGAGCTGGGCCAGCATTCGGGCTTCGTGTCGGAATTCGTAGAGAAGCTGCTTGTCGGTGGTCGTGTGGTGGGGAATCTTGAGCGCGACCGAGATGCCTTCGACGGTATCTGTCGCGCGCCACACATCGCCGAAGCCGCCCTGGCCGAGCCGGCGGATCAACCGGTACTTGCCAAGGTGGCTACCCCTTCGGAGCCGGAGAGGAGCGGATTTTTCGTCCATGTTCAAAATTTGGATGGCCATCGCATTATCCGGTGACAGAGACTTCCATAAAGATACTTTCGGGCACGCAAACGGCGCCTTCCATGAGCCGCCGGGCGGTTCTGTACACGATCACTTTTTCGGCCTTTGCCCCGTCGGTCGTGTTCTCCACGATGGCCCCGAGCGTCTGGACCCCCGAGGGATGGCCCAGCCGAAGGTCGCCACTTCCGGGCCGGGCCGCCTCGTTCACCAGCGTGCCGGGCACGCGCGCGGCGACGGACAGGCACATGGCGCCCGTCAGCGCGTAAGCGCGGTGGGTTTTTCCCATCGAGATGATGCGGCTGAGAACGTCGAAATCATCCGCCGGGACGAGGGTTCCTGTCAGGTCGAAATAATCCGCCGGAGGCGCGACGATGGCCATTTTGGGACTCGACGGAAACGATTCTGAAATCGTCCGGGCGTCGGAAGCGATTCCCATTCGTACGCCCGCTTCCGCCCGAATCTGCTCCAGTGTCACCATCAGGTCGGTCCGGGTGTCGATCGCGGCGGGGGATTCGGTCCCCTTGAGCCCGACATCACGGGCGCGGACGAATACCGCCGGATTGGTCGCGTCCACCATGCTGGCTTCGAACCTGCCGATTCCCTCGATTTTGATCTCGTCCACCGCCCGCCCGGTCGGGAGGAGACGGCTCGTTCCGGCGCCGCCCGGGTCCATGAAATCAAGCGTGATTCTCGAGCCGGTTCCCGCGACGCCGGGTAACTCGTAGTCTCCCTCGACGGCCGGGCTACCGTTTTCCATCTGAAAGCGAGAGATGATGATCTTCGATGTGTTCGTGTTGTGGATGCGGACGGTGGCTTCTCCGTCAGGAGGAGCATTCACAAGGCCCTCCTCGACTGCAAAGGGACCCACGGCGCTCGACATGTTCCCGCAGTTGCTGCTGCGATCTACCAGCGCGGTTCCGACGCTGACCTGCCCGAAGGTGTAGTCCACGTCGGCGTCCGGACGGGATGAGGGGCCGATGATAGCAACCTTGCTCAGGGAAGAAATTCCTCCGCCGAGGCCGTCGAGCTGGCGGCCGTTCGGATCGGGACTGCCCATGGCGCGCATGAAGATCGCATCCTGGAGATGCTGATCGCCGGGCATGTCCTGGGCCCGGAAGAAAATGGCGCGGCTCGTTCCGCCTCTGTAGAAGACCGCCGGAATTTTTCTCTGTGTCATAGTGCCCTCATTTTCTGCACCGGATGGAACAGCGCCCCGCCCGCCGGAATGTCTTCCCGTTATGAGTATGCACCCAATATGAAAGTGGGTGCGGACGCCGTAATTTTCCATCGAAATGGATTTTTTGAAAAGCGGCTCCCGGACGCTTCCCATCTCCCGGGGCGGTCTTGCCTTCCATTCTTACCCCAGGCGGCGCCCGGTGGCGAAACGGAATGAACGGTCAATCGCATATCTCCGGGTTGGCCAGGGAGGTGGGGCGCTCGCCCTCGACCGCGCGGCGGATGTTTTCGCCAAGGAGCCGGTAGCTTCGCGCCTGAACGCCCTCCGAGTGGGTCGCGTTGTGGGGGGAGATGACGGCGTTCGGGATTCCGACGAGCGGATGGCCCTCGGGCAGGGGCTCGGGATCGGTCACGTCGAGCCCGGCGCCGGCCAGCTTGCCCTCGCGGAGGGCGGCGACGAGGTCATCGGTCACGACGAGTGCCCCCCGGGCGATGTTGATAAAAAAGGCCCCCTTTTTCATGAGCCCGAATTCCCTGACGCCGATCATCCTCCGGTTCTCAGCTGTCAAGGGGAGGGAGAGTACCAGATAGTCCGCCCGGGGGAGCAGCTCATCAACGGTGGCGGTTTCCTCGACGGTGAATCCCTCAGGGCGGAATTTCCCCCGTGTTCGCGTATGGGCGAGGACGCTCATGCCCAGGGCGGCGCACCTTCGGGCGAGGGCCCGGCCGATGTTGCCGAGCCCGACGATTCCGAGCGTGGCGCCCATGAGCTCGTGATGGAGGATGTTGGTCCGGTTCTCCTTCCAGAGCCAGGGCCTGCGTGAAACCATGAGCATGAGGAGGAGGGCATGCTCCGCGATGGGGTCCGAGCGCATGGCGCCCGGGGAGTTCAGGACCGGGATGCCCGCCCGCGTGGCGGCCTCGATGTCGATCATGTCGACGCCGGTACCGGCTTTTCCAACGGCCCTGAGATCAGGGGCGGCCCGCATCATCTCTTCGGTGATCGGCTCGAAGCTGGTGATGATCGCCCGGGCAGACTTCGCCTCGCGGATGAGGGTTTCCGTGTCGAAGGATTCCGGGATGAAAAGCTCGTATCCCTCGGGTAGGCTTTCGCGGACGAAACGCTGGCGGTTGGGCTCGTTGATGCGGTAGTCGACGGCAAGTACGCGATAGCCCATCTTTCGGATTTTCCTCGCGGATATTTGGCGGAAAAAAATCCGCCTCAGCCGTAGATCTCGGGGTTCACCAGCGATTCCACCCGCCCGCCGGTCACCGCCAGGCGGATGCTCTCGCAAAGAAGCGCGTAGCTTTCCTGCTGGACGCTCTCGGTCTGGGCGGCACAGTGGGGCGACATCTCGACGTTCTCCATCTCCCACAGCGG
>CAMYJL010000096.1 GCA_947258645.1 uncultured Nitrospinota bacterium | reverse complement strand
CCCAGACTCGCCAGGTTCTCCAGAACCTTCAGGGCGTGCTGGAGGAGGGGGGCGCGGCGATCGCGGACGTGATGAAGACGACGGTGTATTTGGCGAATATCGGTGATTTCGCGGGCATGAACGATGTGTACGCGGCGTTTTTCGGCGACGACAAGCCCGCCCGGACCACCGTTCAGGCTGCGCTCGCGTCTCCGAAATTTCTGGTGGAAATCGAGGCGGTCGCTGTCATTTCGGATTGACGGTGAGTCGGTGCGCAGCCGTTATTCGAGCGAAAGCTTCTGTCTCCAACTGGAACCATTGTAGCTCCCCCCGATTTCCATGTCGCGGAGGACGGTGAAGAAAATGCGGAGTTTGGTCATCTCTTCTTGGCCGAATCGTATCTCGCCGCCCTCGCCGACGGGATAATCTCTTGTCTCGCGGCTTCGGATAATGGTGAGGCGCAGTTTTCCCCCCGGCGGGGCAGGCTGGGGAACGCCGCAGACCTCCCGGCGGACCGTTTCCCACTCTCCCTGAATCCGGCGGCCTGTCGCCTTCCGGTCCGTGCCGCTTCGGCTCGTGCATTTGGAGGGTCTTTTTCGGGAGAGCCCGAACATCAGTTCGGATATCTCGCCGATTTTGGTGACGGTGCACCCGACGCCGGCGGTGGCCGAGACGGCCCCCGATTCGCGGGTCACTTCGACTTCCTGAAATGCGCGGCGCTCCTGTACCGGGCAGAGTTGAACTTTCTGAAGGATGGCGCTGTCCGGGCCCTTTCGTGCGAGGCGGTAGCCCCAGCTGTCCGAGGCGAGCGTTCGCTGATCGACTTTGACGACGTCGCCCTTGACGGTCTCCACAGAACCGCATCCCGGTATCAGGAAAACGAAAGGCAGGAGAAGGAGAGGCAGTTTCGCGAGTATCCGGCGGAACGGCGCTTTTCGCATACGGAGCAGGTTCCTGTGGCGGCGAACTGAAATCCGGACGAGGCGGCCGGAGCAACCTATCGTAATCCGCTTTTTGCACTTCCGGCAACGCTTCTTTCCCTCTCCGGTCCGTTGCCGGCGGGCGGCGGGAACAATTTTCCACGGTTTGTTGTATAAACGAGGGACTCCTGTAAAACAGTCCCGAATTTTCATGGATGGAGGAAATTCTCTTGGGCCAGACCATTGCCGAAAAAATCTTTTCCGCCCATGCGGGCACGCCCGCGAAGGCGGGCGATCTCGTGGTGGCGGAGATCGACTACGTCATGGCGGGCGACGCCAAGGGGCCCAAGGCGGTGGACATCTTCCGGGAGGCGGGGCTTCCCTTCCGGCTCGATCCGAAAAAGACGGATTTCATCATCGATCACTTCGTCCCCGCGTTCGACGTCCGCTGGGCGGATGACCATGTGAAGATTCGTGAGTTCGCCGGAGAGCGCGGCCTCAACGTGTTCGATGCCGGCTCGGGCGTGTGCCACACCATCGTGACCGACGAGGGCAGGGTGGGGCCCGGCGACCTCGCCGTGGGCGGCGACAGCCACGTCTGTACCTATGGGGCGCTGAACGCGGTGGCCGTCGCCGTGGAGAGCGGGGAGACGGCTTCGGTGTTCGCCACGGGCAAGCTCTGGTTCCGTGTGCCGAAGACGATCCGGGTGGAGTTCGAGGGCGGTATCCCCGAAGGCGTGTTCGCGAAAGACATTGCGCTGGCCCTCGCGAAAGAGATCGGGGTGAACGGGGCCAACTACCGGGCGCTCGAATACGGCGGTTCGGCGCTCGGTCACATTTCGATGGAGGGCCGCTTCACCATCGCCAACATGGCGGTGGACACCGGGGCGAAGACGGGTGTCATGGAAGCGGACGAAAACACGCTGGCGTGGGCCCGCGGGGTGGGCCGGGAGGATGCCCCCGTCGCACCGGACGCCGATGCTGTTTACGAGAGAACCATCCGGCTGGACGTTTCCTCCCTTGTCCCCGTCGTGGCGGCACCGCCCACGACGGACAACGTCTACCCCATCGAGGATTACGCCGGGCTGCCGGTCCATCAGGCGTTCGTCGGCACCTGCACGAACGGCCGCCTGGAGGACATCGAGATTGCCGCGCGGATCGTCAAGGGCCGGAAGCTGGCCAAGGGGGTGCGTTTCTACGTTTCTCCCACCTCGCGGAAGATCATGGACGCGGCGGCCGCGAGCGGAGCGATACAGGCGCTGAACGACGCGGGCGCCGTGGTCCTGATGCCCGCCTGCGGCCCCTGCGTTTCTATGACGGGCAACGGCGTCGTCGGGGCGGGCGAGCGCGTGATCACCTCGGCGAATCGGAACTTTCCGGGCCGCCTGGGGAGCAAGGAGGCGGAGATTTTCCTGGGCTCCCCCGCGACGGTCGCGGCGAGCGCCATCGCCGGGCGCATCACGGACCCGCGCGAAATGCTGGCAGAGGTTTCGGCATGAAGATGAAGGGCCGGGTTTTCCGCTTCGGCGACAACGTCAGCACGGACGTCCATCTTTCGGTCAAGTACCGCCCGCCCGAGCACACGCTGGAAGACCTCAAGCGGGACGCCTTCAGGGAGATCGATCCGGACTTTGCCTCCTCCGTCCGGGCGGGCGATCTGGTCGTCGCGGGGGAGAATTTCGGCCTCGTGAGCAGCCGCGCCGACGCCGCCGTCGTCCTCCGGGAGCTGGGGGTGAGCTGCGTTCTCGCCAAGAGCTACGGCCACATGTTCTACCGGAACGCGATCAACATGGGGCTTCCGGTCGTCGAGTGCGATACGGACGCGATCCGCGCCGGGGACGAGGTGGAGGTGGACCTCGAGGCGGGTGCCGTCCGGGTGGGCGACGAGCGAATCGACTTCTCCCCGTATCCCGCCGCGCTGCTGACGATGGTGAGCGCCGGGGGGCTCATCCCCTTCCTGAAGGAAGAGGGCGATTACCCGGCCTAAAAAATCGGCAACTCATCGGGCTTCGGCTTGAACCGCTCGAAGCGCGGCATCGAGTGTCACTTCGTCCAGATCGAAATCCCGGTAGCCTTTTCGCAGGGTCTCTTCGTATTCCGAAGTCGGCAGAGCAGGCCGGAGCGGCTCGCGCATCCGGTAGAGCATAGCCGTCTCAGGTTTCCCTTCCGCTTCGACGATAACTTCCTTGTGCAGATACAGGTCGGGATAGCCCTCGTACTCATCGAGGGCGTCGAGATCGTCTTCATGAAGCTGGTAGAGCGCACCGGGGACATGTGAACCCGCCGCGGGAACGACGGTGGCCCATCCGGGGCCGCGGGGACTGTCTTCGGGGAGCGCGATTCGCAGCGCGTGGCCGCTCAGGCGTGCGGGGCAGAGGGGGTGGCTTCGAGGACAGCGGCGGCGCATTTTCTCCCGATGAAGGTTCGCGCCGTAGGCGAAATAGGGGAGGAAAGGCTCAGAAGGAGGGGCCGAAGTCTTCGTCCTCCTCGGCGTCCAGGTATTCTTCGTCGGCCTCTTCTTCATTTTGATCGCCGCCGAAGGCGATGAGAATTTTCGCCGGCTTGCCGTCGATCGAGGCGGCGGCATGAATCGCGCCTTCGCGGATGGTGATCATCTCGCCCTTTTCGAGCAGGACGAGCTCTTCCTCGACGTTGAACTGCATCCGGCCGTCGATGATGATGAGTTTTTCTTCTTCTTCATGGGTGTGATAGGGGACCAGCGCGTCGGCGGGCTGATCGACCTCGAATATGCGGAAGTCACGCTCCGATAGGGCAGAGATGATCTCCTCCTGTTCCGGTTCGCAGTGAAACGCCGTTGCTACATCGTCTACGCGGTAAGCCGGTTTGCTCATAATTTTTCTGGCTCCGAGAATTTCAACCGTTCAGGAGTTCCTTCACTATCTGGCTGATTCGCCCTCCGGTCGCCTGACCGGAGAGTTGCTTGGACAATACACCCATCACCTTGCCCATATCCTTGGGAGACGAAGCCCCGAGGTCGGCGATGACGGCCTCGGCGGCGGCCCGAATGCCGGCATCGTCCATCTGGGCGGGAAGGTAGGCCTGGACGATGACAATTTCATCGCGCTCTTTCTGTGCCAACTCCGGACGGCCGCCCTTGTCGTACTGCTCTGCCGCGTCCTCACGCCTTTTTACCATGCTTTGGAGGAGTTTGAGTATATCTTCTTCCGAAGTTTCTTTGCCTTTTTCCTTGTCCTTGTTCAGAATTTCGGAACGCATCATCCGTATGGTGGAAAGACGCTCGGTTTCCTTCCCCCGCATGGCGGTTTTCATATCTTCAGCCAATTGTTCCCGAATGCCCGGCATTTTCGCTCTCCTTTCGGGTTCGAATTATGATATTCCGCCAACGGCGGCGGGCCGGCCCTTTTCCCGGTGGAGTAGCCAGGCGATGGCCAGCGCTCCTCCCAGAAAATCCGCGGCCGCATCGGCCCAGGAAGACTCCCGGCCCGCTATGAATGATTGATGAAACTCGTCGATAACGCCATTCGCTGCCACAAACAAAAACAGAATAACCGCCGCCATCATCTCCGGGTAACGGGGGGCCGCGTCCCGGAGTGGGCGCCAGAAAAGCAGGGCAAGGAGGCCAAATTCGCAGAGGTGTGCCAGCTTGTCCACCCCTTGTGGGAGGGACAGCCCCATGTTTCCCGGGTTTCCCGAAGAGGCGAGATGGATGAGCGCGAGATACAAGACGGCGGGGAGCAATTGCCAGCCGAAGCGCGGGTTTTCCGTGTCTAAAATCGAGGCCTGATGGTTTTTCATGCTAGGGCAGGGGGACGATCGCTTCGATTTCCACCAGAAAATCGGGCTGGGCGAGGCTGGATATCACCAGAAACGTATTCGCCGGTGGCTCGCCGGGGAAATATTTTTTCCGCACCTCTCCGATGGGTCCCCGCGCTTCGAGACTGGTCACGTAAACCGTGGTCTTGGCGACATCCGCCATCTTTCCCCCTGCCTCTTCAATCACGGCCTTGAGGTTTTCCATCACCTGCCGCCCCTGCGCCGCCGCGTCCCCCGGCGAGACGGTGTTGCCGTCTTTACCGACCGGAACCTGCCCGGCGACATAGAGCGTCCTGGGCGCCTCGACGACGACGCCGTGGGAATAGTGGCCGCGCGGGGGAGCGTGGCCTTTGCTCTCCTTGACGATCGTTCGGTTCATCGTTTTCTCTCCATGACGGCGCGGCGCGGGAACCCCCTCCGCCTAGTATTTTAGCTTCGCCTCGCCCATGTTGCCCACGACGGTCAGCACGGATTCATCCAGCTGGATGTGTTTCTTTGCGGTCGCCTGAATCTGTTCTTTCGTCACGGCGCGTATCTTGTCCAGATAGCGCCCGGCGTAGTCGGGCGGAAATCCCAGGCGCTCGACGGCGAGGATGTAACCGGCGATGCGGGATGAAGATTCGAACCGGGTCGCGAAATTTCCCGTGATGAAGGCCTTGGCTTCGGCCAATTCCTTTTCGGTCACGCCTTTTTCCTGCATCCGGCGGATCTCCTTGATCGATTCCGAGATCGCCTCGTTGGCGCTTTTGTTTTTGGTCTGAAGCATGAGACGCCAGTGGCCCGTATCCATTCCGGCGGCGAAATAGCTGTAGGCAGAATAGACCAGCCCCTTCTCCTCGCGGATGTTGCTCGTGATGCGGCTGTCGAAGCCGCCCCCGCCGAGGATGTAGTTCATGACGCGGGCCGCGTAGAAATCCTTGTCCTTTCGGGTGAGGGAGACGTTTCCCAAAAGAACGGTGGTCTGTTTGAAGGGACGGTCGATCTTGATGACCGACAACTTTTTGACCTTGAGCGCGGGAGGGATTTCGGGGGGCGGGCCGCCAGCCGCTTTCCAGCCCTTGAAGTGGCTCAGGACCAGCTCCCGCGCGCGGGAGAGCGAGATGTCCCCCACGAATACGAAAATGGCGCCCTTCATGCCGTACCGTTCGCGATGAAACTTCGCGAGGTCGTCGCGCTGGATTTTCCCCAGCGTTTGCGCGGTGCCCGATACCTCCCGCCCGTAGGGATGAGAGCCGAAAATGCGCTCCCGAAAGGCACGGTTGGCGAGGTAGCCCGGCCGGTCTTCTTTCCGTTGCAACTGGCCCAAGGTGCGCCGCCGCATTTTTTTGAATTCATTCGCGGGGAAGACCGGCTTGCGAAGAACTTCCGCCAGAAATGAAAAGCCTTTTTCGAGATCCCGCGAGAGGACGCGCAGCGAGGCCGTGGAAAAATCTCTTCCCGCACCGACGCCGGCACCGCCTCCGAGTTGGTCATTCAGCTTTTCGATGTCGGAGGCGCTGTGCCGTAATGTTCCGCGCAGAAGCATTCCGGCGGTCATGTCCGCGAGGCCCGCCTTGGCGGGAGATTCGTAGCGCGTGCCCGCCCGGAGCGACACCTCGATCGTGACCATCGGGAGCTGGCGGGATTCCTTGACGATGAGAACGCCGCCGCCGGGGAGTTCTTCCCGGTCATAGGAGAGAACGGAGGCGGAGGCCGGGAGCGGTGCGGCCAGGGTGAAAAGGAGCGCGATGAACAATCCCGTCAATGCGTGAATTTGCTTTTTCATGGTTTATTGTCCTCCCCCGGAAATTTGGCCCGACGGCCCCCCGCCAATTCTGGGCCGTTTGCCTTTGGGGGGTATCGCCACGAGAGTGGCGGTGGTCCGGTTGTTCTGGCGAAGATATTTCTTCGCGACCCGCACCACATCCCCGGGCGTTACCCGGGCCAGTTGGGGAAGGTAGTCGTCGACCAGGCGCCAGTCGCCCGCGACCGCCGCCCGGCCGAGCAGCATGGCCCGGAAGAAGTGGCTGTCCATGGAGAAGATGGTCCGGGCTTCGATACTCCGCAGGGCGCGGTCGAATTCTTCCCGGGTGACGCCGTTTTTAATGAGATGGTCGACCTCTTCCAGTATCGCTTTTTCCACCTCCTCGGCTTTTTTCCCCGGCGCCGGCTGCCCGTAGAGGTAAAAGAGGCTCGGATCGAGCGATATGAATGTGTAGTCCGCTCCGGCACCCAGGGCGATGGCGTCCTTGCGGACGAGGCGCTGGTGAAGGCGGCTGGTTTCGCCGCCGCCCAGGATGCTTTCGAGCATGGCCAGGGCAGGCGCGTCTTTGTCTTTCCAGTTTGGCGTGTGATGCGCCATCGCGATGTAGGGGAGTTGCGCCTCTCTTTTGACCGAAAGACGCCGCTGGGCGGTCTGGGGCGGCTCGCTCATTTTCGGCCTCCCCTCGAAGGGAGTGGAAGGAATGGGGCCGAAATGTTTCTCCAGAAGGCGAATGGCGTTATTCACTTCGAAGTCGCCGACGATCACCGCGATGGCGTTGCTGGGTTTGTAGTAGCGCTTGTAGAAGGCGCGCAGGTCTTCCAGCGTGTAGGCGCGCAGGTCCTGCGGCCAGCCGATGATGGGATTGCCGTAGGCGTGGGATTTGTAGGCGGTGGCGCGCAGTTTTTCGAAGAGTGCGCCCGTCGGCCGGTCTTCGGTCCGCATCCGCCGCTCTTCGATGACAACATTCCGTTCCGGCTCGAGATCTTCTTCCCTGAGGACGATGTTCACCATGCGGTCGGCTTCGAGCTCGATGACGAGTTCGAGGCGGTCCGAGGCGATTTTCTCGTAGTAGGCCGTGTAGTCGAAACTGGTAAAAGCGTTGTGGCTGCCGCCGTTCCGCTTGACGATGTTGCTGAATTCCTTGGGGCCGTATTTTTTCGTCCCGCGGAACATCATGTGTTCGAGCATATGGGCAATGCCGGTTTTCCCTTTCGGCTCATCGCGGCTCCCGACACCGTACCAGACCTGAAAGACGATGGAAGGGGCACGGCGATCCTGAAGGAGGAGGGCGCGCATGCCGTTCGGAAGGGTGTGTTCGGCAACTTTCCAGGGAACCCGGAGGAGGTCGGAGGCACCCTTGCCTCGAGGCGGTTCACCGCCGCCGATGGCGGTAGCGGCCGGGGCGACGGACATTCCTAAAGCGATGATGATTGCAGCAATTCGGCGCATAACTGCTCCGTTGGTTTGAGGAGGCGACAAGGGAATAGACCAGGTGGGCGGCATGCGTGCCTGGAATGTTCAACGGAATTACCTACCCGATATTTCCGCCACGGCAAAGATATTACGTTATTTGACGCGATTCAACGCAAATCGGGCAATTTTTCGAGAACCATGGGATTGGCTATGTCGGCGGGCTTTCTGCCCGCCAGGAGGTCGAGCGTCGCCCTGACGGCGTGGCGGACGCAGTTGACGGAGGCGTCGTCGGCCAGGCCCGCCGCGTGGGGCGTCACGATGATGTTGTCGAGTGAAAACAGGGGGTGTGACGAATCTGGCGGCTCGTCGGGGAACACGTCGATGGCCGCCCCCTGGATCTGCCCGTTGGCGAGCGTCTCCGACAGGGCGTCGAGATTCACCACGGGGCCGCGCGAGGTGTTGATCACAAAAGCGGTGGATTTCATGAGCTGGAGCAAATCGGAGCCGACGATCCCTCTGGTTTCGGGGGTGAGGGGCACGTGGCACGTGATGTAGTCCGCCCGGCGGACGACTTCTTCGAGGGGGTGAAAATAGACGCCCACCTCGGCGGCGAAACGCTCGTCCCGAACGATATCGTTGGCCAGTATTTCCATCCCGAAAGCGGCGGCGCGGCGGGCCACGTGTTTTCCGATGTTGCCGAGGCCGATGATTCCGAGCGTTTTTCCCTTCAGGGAAGAGGCGAGGCCCCGGACGGTGGTCCAGTTTCCGGCGCGAATGTTCTTGTCCATCCAGGGGATTTTCCGCGCGATCCCGAGCATGAGGCCGAAGGTATGCTCCGCGACGGATTCGGCGTTCTGGCCCACCGCGTTGGTGACGACGATACCCCTTGCGGCGGCGGCGTCGAGATCGATGGCGTTCACGCCCACGCCCGTCCGGGCGATGATGCGCAGATCCTTGGCCTTGGAGAGTACCCGTTCGCTGTAGACATCGTTGCTCGGCATGGTGGCCACGACGCCCGGGAGGCCTTCGATAACTTCTTCTTCGCTGAGGCGGACGCCCTTCGCATCGATGCGGATCTCAAGACCTCCCTCGTCGGCGAGCGGGCGGAGGAGACTGTCCAGGTCTTTTACTCCGTTTATCCAGGTCGTGGTGATCCATGCGATGCCTTTTGACACGGGAATCCCCCTGATTAGCCTTGATGTCACAGATGGCATGAAGGGCCGGAAGAGGCCGGCAAGAATATGGCTAATGAAAATAACGTGCGCTTTTAATTTTCATGAGGATGCCACAGCCTTCTTGAAAGCGCCATCCGGCGGGGATCAGGACCTCCGGAAAATCGTGACCCGTTCGCCGTCGCACCAGATAATATCGAGGCCGAAGGCTTCGCCGATCCAGTCCATCGTCTCGCGGCGGTAGAAGCAGAGGTGGGTAAAATCCCGGCGGTAGTGCCAGTTGTTCCGGAAGGTGGCCTCCTCCCAGAAGGCGGTCATCAACCCGAGGAGGCCGCCCGGCCGGAGGAGGGTGTGCAGGCGCCGCAGTTCCTCGGCGGGGCGGCGAAAATGCTCGAAGGTTTCCGTCGAAGTGATGAAATCGAAGGAACTTCCGGGCATTTCCGGGAAATAGCAGGGATCGTAGGGCTGCGCCGGGAGGCCCCTGGACGCCATCAGACGGCACAGGACGGGTTGCGGCCCGCAGCCGTAGTCGAGTCCACGCGCGCCGGGGGGGAGGCGCCCGGCCATCGGGGCGGCGAGTTTTTCGAGGAACGAAGTGTATCCGATGTCGCCCGGTGCGTTCTGGTGACTGTCGTAGCGGGCGCGTTCTTCCTCAAGAGTTGGCCAGAAGGGCTCGGGGACGAAGATGAGCCGGCAGCGGGGGCAGTGGAGGTAGGTGCGGGCGTCGTAGTCGCCGAAGGGTTCGGTCTCACCCAGAAAACACAAAGGGCAAGGCGTCGAATGATGAGCGTTCCCCATGCGTGATTTCCTCTGAAACACGAAATTCGGCCCCGGGCATCCCGCTTTCCGCCTCCCGGTTGACACCCCGCCGGGCGATGCCCTAGCTTTGGAGCGCCTATCCGAATATTCCATGATTTTGAGCGAAACGCGAAACGCGAACCCAGCATATGCAAGGAGAAATGAATGATTCTGGACCGATTCAAACTCGACGGTAAGGTGGCCCTCGTGACGGGAGCCGGTTCCGGCCTCGGGCAGGCCATGGCTGTCGCCCTTGCCGAGGCGGGCGCCGACGTGGCGGTTCTCGGGCGCCGGGCCGAGGCCCTCGCCGGAACAGGGGCTGTCGGAGAGACTGAAAGCGCGCTGGGACCCCTCGACATCCTCGTCAACGCCGCCGGCGTCATGAATGGCGACGACACCCTCGCCCTCAAGGAAGAAGACTGGCGCAGCGTTATCGACATCAACCTGACGGGCACCTTCCTGACCTGTCAGGCTGCGGGAGAGGGCATGGTCGCGCGCGGCAGGGGGAGCATCATCAACATCGCCACCTTCCTCGGCGATCGCGCCAAGCGCGCCGCCGGGCGCGCCCTCTACAACGCGAGCAAGGCGGGCGTCGCCGCGATGACGCTCGCCCTCTCGGTCGAGTGGGGCGGAAAAGGCGTGCGCGTGAATGCCATCTCCCCCGGCGCGCACCGGACACCGATGACCGCGGGCGCGCTCTCTAATCCCGAAGCCGAGAAGTGGCTGAGCGAAAAAACCGTCCTCGGCCGGGTGGGCGAGCCCGAGGACATCCAGGGTGCTTGCGTCTTTCTCGCTTCCGATGCGTCTTCCTACATCACCGGGGCGAACATCTTCGAAGACGGCGGCGGCTGGCTTTAGGCCGCCGGTCATTTTGGCACGGACCGGTATGCCACAGCTTGGCGCCATCATCTTCGACTTCGACGGGGTCATCGCGGACAGCGAGCCCTACCATCTCGCCGCGTTCCAGAAGACCTACGCCGGAGAGCTCGATCTGGAGCTGACGCAAGCGCAGTACGACGAGCGGTATCTGGCGTTCGATGATGAGCAAATGCTCCGGACGTTTTTGCGTGACAGGGGTGTCGAGGTTTCGCCCGAGCGGTTTCGGGAGCTTCTCGAGATCAAGGAAGCCCACTTTACCGCCCTCGCGCAGAACCCGCCCGTTCTCCCCGGCGCGGCCGAGCTCATTCGCGCCGTCTCCGCGCGCTGGCCGGTCGCCATTGCCAGCGGCGCTCTGGAGCGGGAGATCCGACCCGTGATCGAGGGCGCCGGGCTGTCGGACTGCTTCACCGCCCTCGTCTCTGCCGAGATGGTCACGCGGGGAAAGCCGGACCCCGAGAGCTATCTGACCGCCCTCGCGCGAATCAACGAAGGAAGAGGGCAAAATATCGCCCCCGCCGAAAGCCTCGTGAT
>CAMYJL010000095.1 GCA_947258645.1 uncultured Nitrospinota bacterium | reverse complement strand
CCGATGGTCGCGTTCGCTCGAAAACCCGGACCGAAGCAACCGAGCCCGCCATGCAGGCCAATCTCTTTCGCATAGGGACCGTTCACGATCATGAGGGGCGCCGCAGAGTGCAGGGTGGCCTGGATGCCGTTTATGTTGAAGGCCTCTTCCAGTATCGCCTCCATCCCCGCCAGAACGACCGTAAGGTATTCGGGCTTGCAACCCGCCATGACGGCGTGGACGGCAATGTTGTGGACGCTCGCCGTCTCCAGAGCCGGGGGAACCACACCGATCACTTCTTCCGGAGGCCTCTGCGTCCCGGCGAGCATGTGTTCAACCCGCTCCTCGGTCGGGATGACGACCGGCAGGCCGTCCGACCAGGGCTTGTCGAAGAAAAACTCGTACTCCTCGGCCGGATGGGCCATATCTCATCCTCGCGTTTTGAACAGAGTCTTTTAGGGACCGGTTTATACGGAAAACGCTTTCGACACCGACCGGCAGGCAACCGTCGTGCCATGCATGACCAGAGACGAGGGGGAGCCCATCCCCCCGGCGACGAGCAGATGGAGATCGTCGGGATCGCCCACAGCGGGGACCACGAAATCGTCATCATCAACATCCACTTCGAACGGCCAGCGGTCCGATCCGCTCACACCCCGCCAGATGCCGCCGCGTTTGATGTCGCCGATCCGCCTCGAGCCTTTCTCGATCAACAGTCGATGAACTTCCGCCCGGGTGAGTCCTGCTTCGGAACATATTCTCGCATGCTGCGGGCTTAACACGACAACCATATCCGCCTGACGATAGATGTTTGCCCCGCCCAACGCGGACATCATATCCCCGACCGTCACGAGCAGCCGGTCCGGGTTTTGGCTCGCGTCGTCCCACACCTGGATCGGTCCCTCGCACGGGATCGCCGAGACAATGTTTTCGTCTAGGCCAAAACCTTTCGCAACCGAATAAGATTCCCAGGGGCTGTCGGCTTCGTTTTCCGCCACGCAATAGGTGTAGCGCCAGGACCCTCCGAATCCGCTCAGACAAGTAACGCCGGGCAAGCCGCCCCCCAGGTTCATCATGATCAGGCGTATCGCGCGGCCAATCGTGGCGTTCGCCCGGAATCCGGGACCAAAACACCCTGACCCGCCATGGAGTCCGATCTCCTTTGCATAGGGTCCGTTCACAACCAACAGGGGCGCGCCCACGCTCGTCGTGGCCTGGACGAGATTGAGATTAAACCGCTCCTCGAGGAGCGCCTCCAGACCAGCGAGCACAACCGGCATATACGCCGGTTCGCATCCCGCCATCACCGCATGGACGGCGGCCGAATACACCGTGGCCATCTCCATCGCCGGGGCGACCGGACCCAACGCCTCTTCGGGATCGCGCCGCGTCCCCCTCATCATGTGTTCGATGCGCTCATCGGTCGGGATGACGACCGGCAGGCCATCCGACCAGGACTTGTCGAAGAAAAACTCAAACTCATCATCCGGCAGGGCCACTGCGACTCCTCCCCAAGAGCGTTTCGAATGAATTTGCTGGTCTGTCTATACCGTATATGACTTCGATACGGCCCAGCTGCCGCCGTTCCAGCCGTGCATGACCGCGCAGTGCGGCCCTGGCGCGCCGCCGGCCACGATGATGTGGAGGTCGGCGGGGTCTTTGATCAGGGGGACGAAAAAATCATCATCGTCCAGATCGACGGGAAACGGAAGCTCCTTCATCCACTCTTCGCGGTACTGGCCCGTCCGTTTCAGATCCCCGAGCCGCCGGCCCGCCAGTCCGCAAAGGCGGCGGCGCACGTCCTCTCTCGACAGATCGGCGCAGATGGCTGCCTGCTGGGGCGAAAAGGCCAGGACGAGATCCGAGCGCACCCACTGGTTCCAGCATCCCAGGTGCGACATGGTGTCGGCGACGCTGAAGAAAAGCTGCTCCGGATTGCGGGCATAGTTGTCCACCACGAGTTGGGGATTTTCACAGGCGACGGCTGTAACGACATTCTCGCCCGCGGTAAACCCCCGGCTGACCGAAAACGGCTCCCAAGGGCTGTCCGCCACGTTTTCGGCAATACAGAAAGTATATTTCGAGGGCTGCCCGAAGGTGCTCATCGAGACGATCCCGGGAATTCCTCCACCCAGATTCAGGAGCATGAGCCGGATGGCGCGGCCGATGGTGGCATTCGCCCGGAAACCGGGACCGAAGCAACCTCTCCCCCCATAAAGACCAATCTCGGCGGCATAGGGGCCGTTCACGATCAACAGCGGCGCAGAGCTGTTCATCGAGCCCTGGAGGCCGTTCAGGCCGAACCGCTCATCCAGCATGGCCTCGATACCCGCCAGGACGACGGGCAAATATTCGGGCCTGCAACCCGCCATCACGGCGTGGGCCGCGATGGCGCGAACACTCGCTTCTTCATGGGCGGGAGGTACGCTGCCGATGACCTCTTCCGGATCGCGGCTCGTCCCCGCGAGCATTTTCCCGATGTGCTCTTCGGTCGGTACAACAACCGGCAAGCCGTCCGACCAGGGTTTGTCAAAAAAAAATTCGACTTCGCTCAAGGAGAATACGCCTTCGATACGGCCCGGCTTCCGCCGCTCCAGCCGTGCATGACGGCCGACTCGGGGCCGGGCACGCCCCCCGCGACAATGATCTTCAAGTCCACAGGGTCCTTGACGGTGGGAACAAAAAAATCGTCGTCGTCCAGATCGACCTCGATCGGCAGGCTTTTCATACGCCCGTCGCGGTAATTCCCTCCCCTCCGCAAATCGCCCAGCCGCCTTCCTGCCATTCCGCAGAGACGCTCATGGACATCGGCTTTCGAGAGGCCGCTCTTATCGCATATCGCGGCCTGCTGCGGCGACAGGGCCACGACAAGGTCCGATCGCGTCCAGTTATTCCAGGAGCCCATGTGTGCCATTGTGTCAGCGGTGGCGACGAGGAGCCTGTCCGCATCGTTGCTGGTGTCGTCGAAGACGATCTGCGGATTTTCGACGGCGGCGAGCGTGACGACGTTTTCTTCCGGGCCAAAGCCCATCGTCACCGAAAGCGGTTCCCAAGGACTTTCGGCCTCGTTCTCGGCGATGCAAAACGTAAAGCGCGAGGGCTGCGAGAAGGTACTCATCGAGGTGACGCCGGGGATACCCCCGCCCAGGTTGAGCAGGATGAGCCGAATCGCGCGGCCGATCGTCGCGTTCGCGCGGAAGCCGGGGCCAAAGCAGCCGAGCCCGCCGTGTATTCCGATCTCTTTCGCATAGGGGCCGTTGACGATCATAAGCGGAGCGACGGCGTGCAGAGTAGCCTGAATTCCATTGATGTTAAAGGAGTTTTCCAGGATGGCTTCCAGGCCGGCCAGAATAACCGGCAGGTACTCAGGCCTGCATCCCGCCATGACCGCGTGCGTGGCGACAGCCCGGACGCTCGCCGTTTCGAGCGCCGGGGGAATCTCGCCGACGATCTCTTCCGGGTCGCGTCGTGTTCCGGCAAGCATCCGCTCGATGCGCTCCTCGGTCGGCGTGACGACCGGGAGCCCGTCCGACCAGGGCTTTTCAAAGAAAAACTCAAACGGATCTTCGGAGACGGCCACGAAACTTCTCCTCTGCCGGTGGATGCGTCACACATCCACCGGCCGGGAGAGAGATTGCTTTGAAAAATCCGGCTCGGCTAGTTGAATTTACTGGCTTTTTTGTCGATCGCCGCCTTGAGATCCTCGGCCAGCGGCGAGCCCAGTCGCAGGAGTACGCGGTAGTCGCGCATGGCGGCTTCGCGGTTTCCGGACTGTGCGTGCGCAATGCCACGATACTCGCGAACCTCCGCATAGGACGGATTCAGCTCCACCGCGCGATCATATGCGGCGATGGCCGCTTTCAACCGGCCCGCATGGCGGAGGCTGTAGCCCAGAAGCGTAAACGCTTTGAAATTATTGGGGTTTTCAGCAACGGCTTTCCGAAAAAGGGCGACGGCAGGTTCCCAGTTTCCCTGATGAACCTGAATACGCCCGCGCTCGTAGGCGGATCCCTGGGGATCCGGCGCGGGGTGCCTGGCCGGATCGTATGCAAAAGCGGGCAGGGACATGACCGCCGCGAGTACAGTGGCGAGAACTGCAATTCTCATATTTCATTCCTCCTGAGAATGCCCAGAGAACAGTTTTGACGGGAGGCGGAACCCATATTCAAAAAAGGGAACCGGTAATGTACCGCCGAGCCGCGATGAACGCCACCCCCTTTTTCGATTTCGCGCGCGGGACATGGGACGCTCCGATATGGCAAAATCCTGGAAACATGCGGGACAAATAGCGTGTTAACTGATTAATACATTCGTTTTGCGCCGTATGAGCCCGGGAAATTCGTCCGCCCCCATTTTCGGCTCTTTCGAAACGTTTCTTTTGATTGGAGATAAGTCCAAGTGAAAAAAATCATCGGCCCCATGAGCGCTTTGGCAGTTTCGGCACTTCTCTTTTTCCCCGGTCCCGCCCGGGCTGCGCGGGATTTTTCGAAGGTCAAAATCACGCCCGTCCACGTCGCTGGAAGCGTTCACATGCTCAAGGGAGCAGGCGGCAACATCGGCGTCTCTGTTGGCGAAGATGGCCTGCTGATGATCGACGATCAGTTCGCACCGCTCGCCGGGCGAATCCAGGCCGCGCTAAAAAACTTCAACAAGGGCAGCCTCAAATTCGTCCTCAACACCCATTGGCACGGCGATCATACCGGCGGGAACCACATTTTCAGCAGGCAGGCACCGATCATCTCGCACACCAACGTGCGAAAGCGCCTCACGCAGACGATCAAGCGCGGGAAGCGCGTCTTCAAGCCCCGGCCCAAGGAAGCCTTGCCGGTCGTGACGTTCGACGAGTCGCTCTCCATTCATTTCAACGGCGAGGAGATCAAGGTCATTCACTACCCGACCGGGCATACCGACGGGGACAGCGTGATTTTCTTCACGAAGTCGAACGTCGTCCACATCGGTGACCACATGTTCTCGGGCATGTTTCCGTTCATCGATCTCGCAACTGGCGGAGACGTCGAGGGCTATACCAAAAACGTCGCGGCCATTCTGGCGAAAATCCCCGCCGACGTGAAGATTATCCCCGGCCACGGACCGCTCTCGGGCGTGAAGGAACTCAAAGAATTTCACGGAATGCTGACCGAGACGACCAATATCGTCCGGGAGCAGATTCGGGCGGGAAAACCGCTGTCCCAGATCAAGGCCAAGGGCCTTCCGGCGAAGTGGAAATCCTGGGCGTGGCGGTTCGTCAATGAAGAACGCTGGATAGCGACAATCCACGCAAGCCTGACAAAAAAGTGAGGGGCCTGACCCATGCCTGTTTATCCGGATTTCGGCAGCCAGCCCGAGGGCGGCATTTCCTACACCACCGCCTCGGCGACTTGGGAACACGGCCAGAACCTGAGCATCGGCTATCTGCGAATGGAGGGCGGCACGTTCTCCGCACCTCACTTTCACAGGGATGAGCAGTTCGTCTATGTCCTGAGAGGAAACGTCCGCGTCGCCATCGACGGCGAGATCAGCGACGTGCCGGCCGGCAGCCTCGTTCACTTTCCGCCCGGCGCGATTCACGAGATCGCCGCGCTGGGTAAGGAAGCGGCTGAATTTCTCCTGAGCCGGGGTCCCGCACGCGAAAACCCGAACGACGATGTCGTCCGGCCCGAAGGCGCCGCCGCAAAGAGTGTCCTGAAGAAAGAAAAATAAAAATGAGGTCCGTTACAGGACCGTCATTTTCCAACCGTTTGATGCGGGCTATTCGGTCACGTGCCAGTTGTCCGTCATCTTGCAGCCACTCGCCGCGAAGAGGTTGTAGACCGGGCAACGTCGGAAATAATCCGCCTTGACCGCTTCGATCTGATCGGCCGTGGCGCTGGTCTTGAGCCAGACCTCGGTGACGGCCTCGCTCGGGTTGGACTTGTAGCCCTCCTGACCGGCGATGCCCCGCGGGCTGTAGACGATGGTGGACTTCACCTTCAGCGATTCGAACTCGAGCTTCGCGTCTTTCATGACCCGCTCGAGGATGACCGCCGTACACCCGGCTAGAGAAGTCACCAGATACCCCGTTGGCGAGGGGCCTTCGTCCGACCCGCCGAGGCGCTTGGGCTCGTCCACGATCATGGTGTGCCCGCCCTTCACGGTGACAATGCTCTTGGCGTGACCCTTGAAGTCCGCCTCCGCCCAATTCTCGGTGGTTTCGGGCAGCTCTTTCGCACGTATGGCCATGCGGAAACTCCTCCTGAAAATGAAACTCTGAAATGTGATTGTGTTGTGATTTCACCCCTGGCTCGGGGATGTTGATTGTATTCCAGGAACCGCAGCCTACGCCACCACCCGATCCGGCTCGTAGTTCAGGTTCGGAGCGAGCCAGCGCTCGACCTCGCCGAGGGGGAAACCCTTCCGCCGCGCATAGTCCTCGGCCTGATCCCGCCCGATCTTCCCGACGGCGAAGTAGCGGCTGTCGGGGTGGGCAAAATAGATTCCGCTGACGGACGCCGCGGGCATCATCGCGCAGCTCTCGGTGAGCAAGAGCCCGGCGTTCTTCTCGGCGTCGAGAAGAGCAAAGAGCGTCCGCTTCTCGGTGTGATCCGGACAAGCGGGGTAGCCCGGCGCCGGCCGGATGCCCCGGAAACGCTCCTTGAGCACATCTTCGGCAGAGAGGTTCTCGTCCGCCGCGTAACCCCAGTATTTTTTGCGGACCAGCCCGTGAAGACACTCCGCGAACGCCTCGGCGAGGCGATCGGCCAAGGCTTTCACCATGATGCTCTGGTAGTCGTCGTGCTCGCGCTCGAAACGCCCGGCAAGCTCTCCGGCGCCCAGCCCAGCAGTCACGGCGAAGGCGCCGATGTAATCCTTCACGCCGCTGTCGCGGGGAGCAATGTAATCGGCAAGCGATCGGTTCGGATTGCTCTGCCGCTTTTCCGCCTGCTGACGGAGCATGTGAAGCCGCGCGAGAACTTCGTCGCGGCCCTCGTCCACGTAAACCTCGATATCGTCCGCTCCGGCGCGATTAGCGGGAAAGAGGCCGATCACGCCGTTGGCCGTGAGGAGCCCTTCCCGGATGATGCGGTCCAGAAGGATGTTCGCGTCTTCAAATAGGGATTTCGCCTCCTTGCCCGTCTGAGGCGAATTCAAAATGTCGGGATATTTCCCCTTCAACTCCCAGGCCTGGAAAAACGGCGACCAGTCAATGGAATCTCGAAGGGTGACGAGTGAAAAATCGCGTAAAACGGTGATTCCCGGTGTGTTCGGTGCGGAAATCTCGTACCCCGCCCAGTCGGCCCGGCAAGCGTTCGCGCGCGCCTCCTCCAGCGTCAGGTAATCCGCTCCCTTCCCGCCATCGTGAAATTCCTCGCGGATTTTTTCATATTCTTCCTTCACGCTCGAAAGAAAAGACCCCTTCCGCTCATCGCTCACGAGACTGCTCACGACGGGGACGCTCCGGGAGGCGTCGGCGACGTGTACCGTTCCCGGCGCATAGTTCGGCGCGATTTTGACGGCGGTGTGTTTTCTCGAAGTCGTCGCCCCGCCGATCAGGAGCGGAACCTTGAAGTTCTGGCGTTCCATCTCTTTCGCGACAAAAGCCATCTCGTCGAGCGATGGAGTGATTAGCCCGCTCAGTCCGATGACGTCGGCTTTTTCCTTTATCGCCGCGTCCAGAATATCCTGGGCCGGAACCATGACACCGAGGTCGATGACGTCGTAGTTGTTGCAGCTCAGCACCACCCCGACGATGTTTTTTCCGATGTCGTGCACGTCCCCCTTGACCGTGGCGAGAACGACCTTCCTCGCCTCTCGGCCATCGCCCGACCTCGCCTTTTCCTCTTCAAGGAAGGGCACCAGATAGGCCACGGATTTTTTCATGACACGGGCGCTCTTCACCACCTGCGGGAGGAACATTTTTCCCTCGCCAAACAGATCGCCGACAATGTTCATGCCGTCCATGAGCGGTCCCTCGATCACCTTGAGCGGACTTTCGAATTTGAGGCGTGCTTCCTCGGTGTCTTCCTCGATAAAATCGACAACCCCGCGCAGCAGGGCGTGCTTGAGACGTTCTTCGACGCTCCCTTCCCGCCAGGCGAGTTGTTCTTTCTCCGATTTCTTGCCGCTTCCTTTGACGCGCTCGGCCGCTTCGATCAGCCGTTCGGTCGCGTCGGGCCGCCGGTTGAGCAGGACATCCTCGACAAGCTCAAGCAGATCTTTCGGAATCTCCTCATACACCTCGAGCTGGCCCGCATTGACGATACCCATATCGAGACCCGCCCGGATGGCGTGATAGAGAAAGGCGGAGTGCATCGCCTCGCGCACTGCGTTGTTTCCTCGGAACGAAAACGAGATGTTGCTCACCCCACCGCTCACCTTCGCGCCCGGCAGGTTTTTCTTGATCCACTCCGCTGCCCGGATGAAATCGACGGCGTAGTTGTTATGCTCCTCCATTCCGGTCGCCACGGTCAGAATGTTGGGGTCGAAGATAATGTCTTCCGGGGGAAACCCGATTTCATCGGTCAAGATGCGGTAGGCGCGCTCGCAGATGGCGATCCGCCGCTCGAAAGTATCGGCCTGGCCCTGCTCGTCGAACGCCATGACAACAACCGCGGCGCCGTACTGGAGCACCTTTCGGGCGCATTCCCGGAACACATCTTCGCCTTCTTTCAGGCTGATGGAATTCACGATTCCCTTGCCCTGAAGGCATTTGAGCCCCGCCTCGATAACCGGCCACTTGGAAGAGTCGATCATAAAGGGAAGCCGCGCGATATCCGGCTCAGCCGCCATCAGGTTGACGAACCTCGGCATCATCTCCTCGGAATCGAGCATTCCCTCGTCCAGGTTGATGTCGAGCACCTGCGCCCCGCCGTCCACCTGATTGCGGGCCACGCCTAAAGCCTTTTCCAGATCACCCGCGAGGATGAGTTTGGCGAAGCGCCGCGAACCGGCGACGTTGGTCCGTTCGCCGATGTTCATGAAATTGGATTCCGGCGTGAAGACGACGGCCTCAAGACCGCTGAGCTGCAGATACGGGCTTTTCCCAGGCGGCTTGCGGGGCGGAATTTTCACGACCCTCTCTGTCACGAGCTTGAGATGATCCGGTGTCGTCCCGCAGCATCCTCCGACGATGTTCAAAAATCCGCTCTGGGCGAAATCCTCGATCAGCTGGAGAAACTCCCGGGGCGTTTCGTCGTATTCGCCGAATTCGTTGGGCAGGCCGGCGTTGGGGTGCGCACTAACGTGGACGGGCGCGATTCGGGAAAGCTCCTCGATGAACGGGCGCATCTGCCTGGCGCCCAGCGCGCAATTGAGTCCGACGCTGATGAGATTTCTGGCGTGGGAAACCGAGATCCAGAAAGCCTGGGTCGTCTGCCCCGACAGGGTGCGGCCGCTCTGGTCGGTAATCGTTCCCGAGATCATCACCGGGTAGGGTTTGCCCGCCGCCCGCGAGAATTCATCGATGGCGAAGAGAGCGGCCCGGCAGTTCAGGGTGTCGAAAATGGTTTCGACGAGAAGGATATCCGAGCCGCCATCGACAAGACCGCGAATCTGCTCCGCGTATACAGCGGCCAATTCATCGAACGTGGTCGCCCGGAAACCGGGATTGTTCACATCCGGGGAAATCGACAGGGTTTTGTTGGTCGGCCCGAGGGAACCCGCCACAAACCGGGGTTCGTCCGGGTTCCTCGCGGTATATTCGTCGCAGGCCTGCCTGGCGAGCCGCGCTGCTTCCCGATTCAGTTCGTAAACCAGATCCTCCATCCCGTAGTCGGCCTGGGAGATGGCATTCGAGTTGAAGGTGTTGGTTTCGATGATGTCGCAGCCCGCGTCGAGATAGGCGCGGTGTATCTCCCCGATGATCTCCGGCTGGGTCAGCGTGAGAAGATCGTTATTCCCCTTGACGTCGTGGGGGTGGTCCC
The DNA here is from genome assembly GCA_947258645.1 of uncultured Nitrospinota bacterium. Lineage (GTDB taxonomy): Bacteria > UBA8248 > UBA8248 > UBA8248 > UBA8248 > CAMYJL01. The sequence continues at coordinate 1,709 of CAMYJL010000095.1, read as the reverse complement.
GGAACCGCTCCCCCCGAAAATCGAGCTCATCGAGATCGTGCCGCTGGATCATGGTGCCCATCGCGCCGTCGAGCACCAGAATCCGATTTTCGAGAAGTGATTTGATCTTTTCGAGCGTCATATGGCGTCCTATGGCGTCCTGAAACCCTACCGGGGCCGCCGCCGCGGGTCTGGCGGAGCCTATGTATTTGATTCTAACCGGGTTGGATTATACTCGTCTGGCGGCAGGCGTAAACAGCCCTTTGCAGGATAAATGCAGAAGATCCGAACGGAGAAACCGCCTCAAATCCAAACAGGAGGGGGAGGGGTCGAACCCGAGATCGGGCGAACCGGCCCTTGAATTACAGGGCGTCCAGGACTTCCTTGGAGTGGCCTTCCACTTTGACATTCTGGAAGACTTTCTCGATCTTGCCTTCCTCGTCGAGTATTTCGTGGCGACTTCGGCGTCAGGATCAGCCAGGAGGGGAAATTCGAGCTCCAGTTTTTCGCTGAATCGCTTGTGGCTCACCTCATTGTCCGGGCTCACGCCGAGGATAAGAGCGCCTTTTGCCTTTATCTTTTTGATATTTTTGTTGAAATCCTCGGCCTCAACGGTGCAGCCGGGGGTATCGTCCTTGGGATAAAAATAGAGAACGACCTTCTGGCCCTGGTATTTGGCAAGGCGATGAATTTTCCCGTTGCCATCTCGAAGGCGAAAATCAGGCGCTAGCGACCCGGCCTTGCTTCCTTTCCCTCTCCTCGGTTTGGCCTTGGCGGAGGCTTTCGCCGTTGAAGCGGTCTTTATCTTTGTTTTTACTGCTGTTGTCGCCTTAGCCACGTCGAGATTCCCTCCAAACAAAAAATTGGAGGCAAATCGGCTGCCTCCTGCCTTCATCAAGTTACATGAATATTATCATAGGCTAGACGGACCTACAAGGCGCCCCGGATCAGAGGCGGCGGGATCAAACGCCCCAATCTCGGGCATAGCGGAAATCGCGATCGATGGTCCTCTGACTGACCTTGGCGATGAGCGGCAGGCGCCTCTTGTACTGACTCCGCTGTATCAGGCGCTGGATGCCGTCCACGACATCGGCCGGAAAACCCACCTCCAGGATTTCCTCCCGGCTGTAGCGGAGGTCGATGATGTAGTGGAGGATGGCGTCCACCTCCTCGTAGGTCAGGCCCAGCTCTTCCTCGTCCGTCTGGCCCACCCAGAGATCTGCGCTGGGCGGCTTTTCGATCACCCCCCGGGGGACACCCACATACCGCGATATCTGGCGGACCTGGGTCTTGAAGAGATCCCCGATGGGGTTCAGGGCGCTGGCCATGTCCCCGAACAGCGTCCCGTAGCCCAACAGAAGCTCCGTCTTGTTGCTCGTCCCCACCACCAGCGCCCCCAGGGAGGCCGAATAGTCGTAGAGAATGGTCATCCGCTCGCGCGCCATCTTGTTGCCCTTGCGCAGATTGTCCGCATCCGGATAGCGCTCGAAATAAGCGTCGATCTGGGGCGTAATATCCACGATTTCGTAGCGAATCCCCGACGCCTCGGCCACTGTCCGCGCGTCCATCTCGCTCTGGGGATTCGAAAGCCGGTAGGGCATGCACAACCCGGTGACGTTTTCAGGCCCCATCGCCCGCGCCGCAATATACGCGGACAGCGCGCTGTCGATTCCCCCCGAGAGGCCGAGGACAAGCCGCTTCACCCCGACCTTCGTCACCTCGTCCCGGAT
>CAMYJL010000094.1 GCA_947258645.1 uncultured Nitrospinota bacterium | reverse complement strand
TATCTCTCAACCCCCGGCTCCAGTTATATCACCGGCGTGACGATCGATATCAACGGCGGCCGCTTTATGGTGTAGTTCTGATCGCGATCCTGGCCTTTTCTTTTTATATCCTCGTTTCCCGCAATTTCCCGGCAGCCTCTTCCGGGGCCACCTCGTTGATGTGCATTCCCGCGCCGATCTCCAGGCCCGCCATGACGGTCAGGCGCGGAACAATCTCGACGCGCCAATGGTGCGCCTCGTCATGTTCTCCAGGTTCCAGCCGGGTTTCGATGTGAAAAAATACGTTCAAGGGCGGATCGTTTAACAGCCTTTTGATGCGCCGCAACGAACGGACCAACGCGCTTCCGATGGCGGCGACCACCTCTGAAGACGATTCGACGAAACTATTTTGCGCGGGCCAAGGGGTGATTTCAGTTTGAAAAGGAAACCGCGAGGCGAAAGGGCAATAGGTGATGGCGCCTTTTTTCCCGGTTTCGACAATTCTTTTTTCCTGTTCCAATTCCCATTCGATCGTTTTCTCAAGTAGCGGTTTGCCGGTTTCGCGATAAAAAGCTTCCGAATTGCGGCGCGCGATTTCGGTGTTTGGTGGCAGTGCGGGCATGCCGATCACCTGGAGGTGGGAGTGTTCGAGAGAGGCGCCCGCGACCTTGCCGTGGTTTTTGAACGGGGCGATGCTTCGGACGGACGTCATTTCGTACATAGCGCGAACCCGCCGCTGGAGCATGGTCAGCACATCTGCTGCGTGGACCTCCGGAAAGTCGGCGAGGCTTTTTTTGTGATCGGGGGAGTCGATGATGACTTCATGGCGCCCGCCTCCGCTCATGGCCCGGAACAGCCTGTCAGCCTTTTCATTTAACAACGGATCGGGTGAAATGGCCGGGTATTTATTTGGCACAACGCGAACCTGCCATCCTGGGCCGCTCTTGGGGTGAGCATCTATTTCTGGCGGGGTTTCTTCTTCGTGGCCGGGACAGAAGGGGCAGTTTTCCCCGGCATCTTCCGGCGTCGCGGGTTCGAAAGAGTGATTTTTGGGGCGGGCGCTTCGGCCGGAGGCGATTAGCGACCATTTTCCCGAGATCGGATCCATACGCATGTCGGCCATTAACGTGTTCCCATGAGAGGGAGCGGAGGCTCCGACGATCAAATTTAAGAGGATGGTTATGTTAGCACACGATCACGATATCCGGTCGGACCGCGATACCATCGTGGCGCTCTCCACCCCCCCGGGGAGGGGTGCCATTGCCATTGTCCGACTCAGCGGTCCTCGGTCAAGCGCGGTGCTCCGCCGGATATTTCATCCCCAAAAAAAAGTGGAAAATTTTTCGGATCGAAAGTTTGTTTTCGGGCGTTTTGCCGGGACGGATGGAGAGCCCTTTGACGAGGGGATGAGCGTATTCTTGGCCGGACCCCGCTCTTATACGGGCGAGGATATGGCCGAGATGTATTGTCACGGGGGGCCCGCGATCACCCAGGCGCTGCTGTCAGCGGCCGTAGATTCGGGTGCCCGCCCCGCCGCTCCCGGAGAGTTCACTCGGCGTGCTTTTCTCGAGGGAAAGATCGACCTTATTCAGAGCGAGTCGGTCGCGGATCTCATCTTCGCCGAAACCAAGCGCGCGGCACAGGCCGCTCTTTCGCAGTTGGAGGGCGGGCTTTCGGAAGTACTTGAAGATATCTGGGAGAAGATAGTGGAGGCCGGCGCACATCTGGAGGCTGCTATCGATTTTCCCGATGAATTTGAGCCTGGAGCGGGCCCCACTCTGACAGGAGGGCCGATGAGCGGAGCGGAATTGGCCGAACGGTTTTCCGCTATTGCCGAAGAGCTTCGGAAATTGGAGGAAAGCTACATTGCGGGTCGGATTCTTCGCGAAGGGGCACGCGTCGCGATTTTGGGACGCCCAAACGCCGGGAAGTCCACCCTGCTTAACCGGCTACTGGGGACCGAGCGGGCCATCATGAGTCCTATTCCCGGGACCACCCGAGACACGGTGGAGGATGTCTGCGACATCGACGGGATACCAGTCAAACTGATTGATACTGCTGGCCTTCGGGAGACGATTGACCCGATAGAGCGCGAGGGGGCAGTGCGTGCGAGACGGGCGGCGGTGGAAGCCGATCTTTGTCTTGTGTTAATGGACGCCTCTGCCGGGGAAGAAGAGGCCCGCTGGGCGGAGGGGGAGTTGAAAAGCCTGGAGGGCCCGTCCATCCTCCTTGCGAACAAGATGGACCTTCCTCAGGCGAAAGTCCCCGAGAGTCTTTTGGATGGTTTGCCAGTGATTTCCATCTCCGCGCTGACCGGAGATGGGATCGGCTCGCTACGGGAGGCGATCGCTTTCAGGCTGTCAGGCGGGGATCAGGAAAATCGCCCGGGCGATCAAAGGCTGCTCACGCGAGAGCGTCACCGGAAGCTGGTCGTAAGTTGTCGACAAGCTATTGAAAATGCTTTTGTTATGATAAAAGAAGACACTTCTCCCGAGCTGGTGGCCGTCGATTTGAACGAAGCCCAGAGGTCTCTTGCCGAGCTTCTCGGGCGCGATTACGGCGATGCTCTTCTCGATAAAATCTTCTCTACATTCTGTATCGGAAAGTGATAGCCTTGCGACCGTTTTCTGGTGCATGGTTCTTGAGCCCAGACAGGCAACGAGCAATTCTTCATGTAGGAAAATACGCTGAATGACAAACCGATATGACGTGATCGTCGTAGGCGCGGGGCACGCGGGATGTGAAGCAGCGCTGGCCGCGGCGCGAATGAATGCGCGGGTGCTCCTGCTTTCGATGAACCTTGATACGGTGGGGCTTATGTCGTGTAACCCGGCCATCGGTGGACTTGCCAAAGGTGTGCTTGTCCGCGAGGTGGATGCTCTGGGCGGGGAGATGGGGCGGGCCATCGACGCCACCGGGATCCAGTTCCGCATGCTCAACACGAGTAAAGGCCCGGCTGTTCAAGCTCTCAGGGCCCAGGCCGACAAGCAGATGTACCGCTTGCATGTGAAGCGGGTTGTGGAAAATCAGCCTGGACTATTTTTGAAGCAGGCGGGGGTTCAGGAAATCATCGTCGAAAATGGGCGTGTTTCGGGCGTAAAAACCCGGTTTGGCGAAGATTTCCGCGCCTGGGCGGTTATCCTGACGACGGGGACATTTACACGGGGGCTGCTTCACTTTGGCGATCAGAAGATAGAGGGCGGTCGCGCAGGGGAGGGGGCATCCTGGGGTTTGACCGAGCAGCTTTCAGAATTTGGATTTCGGATCGGGCGCATGAAAACTGGAACCCCGCCCCGACTTGACGGTAAAACCATTGATTTTAAACAACTTACGACTCAGCCTGGGGACGAGCCCCCGTTCCCGTTTTCATATCGGACCCGGGCAATCACCCAGAGCCAGATCCCCTGCTACATCACATTCACCAACGAGCGATCGCATGACCTGATACGCCGGAACATCGACCGCGCTCCCATGTTCAACGGCCAGATCGAGGGGACTGGCGTTCGGTACTGTCCGAGTATCGAGGACAAGGTCATGCGCTTTCCCGAGAAAGAAGCCCATCAAATATTCCTCGAGCCGGAAGGCCGCGACACCCAGGAGGTATACGTAAACGGGCTCTCCACCAGTTTGCCCGTGGATGTCCAGCTTTCCATAATGCGTGAGATCAAGGGCCTTGAGCGTGCCGAAATGATGCGTGCCGGCTATGCCGTCGAATATGATTATGTGGATCCGACCGAACTGGACCCCAGTCTGATGACCAAACGACTCCCCGGTCTTTTTCACGCGGGCCAGATCAACGGAACCACTGGGTATGAAGAGGCTGCCGCTCAGGGGATTATGGCCGGGATCAACTCGGTGAGACATCTGCGGGAAGAGGAACCCTTCGTCCTCGGCCGGGAGGAGGCCTACACCGGCGTTCTGATTGACGATCTTGTTACCAAGGGAGTGGCTGAGCCCTATCGGATGTTCACCAGCAGGGCAGAACACCGCCTGAATCTCCGGCACGACAACGCGGACATGCGTCTCATGGAGCTGGGCTATAGGCTCGGCTCTCTCGATTCTGGCACCTTTCGAAATTTTGAACGAAAACAGGCAGCATGTGTCCGGACAATTGAATATATCGAGAAGGAAAAAATTCACCCCAATGCCGATGTGGTCGCTGTCCTGGAAAGCGCTGGATCGGCCCCTCCCCGCAAGTCGTTAACCCTGGGAGATCTGCTTCGAAGGCCTGAAGTCGGCCCGGAACTGGCCGCCAAGGTGGATGATCGGCAGGAAGGCCTTTTTCAGCGTCTCTGGGACGGGCTTGATAGTGAGGCCCGTCGGTATGTCCAGGCCGAGATAACCTACAAGGAATACTTTGAGCGGGAGGCCAGGCAGGTGGCTGCTCTGCGGGCGGCGGATCGTGTCCGGATTCCCGGCGATTTTTCATTTCGGGACGTTAAACACATTACGGCCGAAGTCCGCCAGCGTCTGGAGGAGGTCAGGCCCCGGACGTTGGGACAGGCTGGCCGGATCTCCGGTGTGACGCCCGCGGCGATCGCCATGCTCGAGGTACACCTCCGCCGACAGACAATAACCAGGGAAGTTAGTTACAAATCAGAAAATTAGGTAGATCGCGCCTTCTCTTTCTCATTAATGAATGCTTTTCCATTCTGAAATCCATACCGCACACCAAGTTCCACGTGAAACCTTTTTTGCGCTAATTTTTCGGAGTTTTGTCGTTTCACGTGAAACATTTTCTTGTTTTTGGGACTTTCCTGTGCGAAGCTTTGGAGGGAACAAAATCTGCTGGCCACCCGCTTTTTGAGAGTCCATGACAGAAGAAAGCTTTGCGACTCAAGTGTCCTTGCCGGACAGTCCAGTCACTTCCTCCCCGGAATGTCGTGTAATATCAGTGGTTAATCAAAAGGGTGGGGTTGGAAAGACCACTACAACCGTCAATCTTGCCGCCTGTCTGGCGGTGGCCGATGAACCGACACTTTTGGTAGACATTGACCCCCAGTCCAACGCGACCAGTGCATTTGGAATCCAGTCTGACGATCCCTCTTTGTACAGGTCGTTGGTTCTGGGAGAACCCATTCCGGAAGAATCCATACAAAGCGTTGAAATAAATAACCTTAAACTAATTCCCTCGACTGTGGACCTGGCTGGAGCCGAGCTGGAGCTTGCGGATGTTTCTGATCGGACGGGACGCCTCAAGGCCGCGCTCGAACCATTCAAAAAATACTTTCGCTATATATTCGTAGACTGCCCCCCTTCCCTTAGCTTGTTGACTTTAAACGCCCTTCGGGCCTCGGACGAAATCCTGATACCGATTCAGGCGGAATATTATGCTTTAGAGGGATTGGCGCGACTGCTTCGGACCGTGGAGCGTGTTCGAAGCTCAATTCACCCGGGCCTGCGTGTCGGCGGAATTGTTTTGACCATGTACGATTCGCGAACAAATCTCTCCCGGCAGGTGGGAGAGGACATTCGATCTCATATGCCTGATCTGGTTTACCGTGTTGCGATTCCAAGGAGTGTGCGGCTTGCCGAGGCACCGAGCCATGGCCGGCCGATCATCGCCTATGACATTTCATCTTCTGGGGCGCAGGCTTATCTTGCGATGGCAAGTGAGTTTCTGACGCGAACGGGGAAAAGAAAGAGGAATTAGGATATGGCACAGACACAAAAAAGAGGACTAGGACGCGGTCTCGATGCGCTTCTTTCGACAGAGGACACTTTTGCGCCGCCGGTCGAGCCGAAAGAACAAACTGCGCCCCGCCCGGAACCGGCGCAGGCTCCGCCTCCCCCTTCAGAAAATCAGAAAATTCCTCCGGAAGGCCGGCTCACCCGGCTTCCGATCGATCGGCTTCGGCCGGGCATTCATCAGCCCCGCGTTGATTTTGGCGATGCGGAGATGTCTGAATTAGCGGAGTCCGTTCGCATACACGGAATTCTGCAGCCGATTCTGGTGAAGCCTTCGATTGGCGGTTATGAAATTGTAGCGGGCGAGCGCCGGTGGAGGGCTGCCAGACAGGCCGGACTGGAAGAGGTTCCGACGATTGTTATTGGAGCCGCGGGAGAGAAAGCCCTCGAGATTGCGGTCATTGAAAATATTCAGCGTTCGGATCTGAATCCGATGGAAGAGGCAGCCGCGTATGAAAGCATGATGGAACGATTGTCGCTTACCCAGGAAGAAGTCGCCGTCCGCGTGGGAAAGAACCGCTCTACGGTTGCTAACTACGTCCGGTTGTTAAGACTTCCGGAGGCGGTTCAGGAAAGCGTCGCATCCGGAGATTTGTCCATGGGTCACGCGCGGGCGCTGTTGTCGCTCCGAAGCGAAGAAGAAATGATGCCTCTGGTCCGTGAAACCGAAAAAAACGGGCTCTCTGTCCGGCAACTCGAGGCGCGTGTTCGAAAGTTGCTGGCAAGATCGGAAGCCAAAGGGGGAAGAGCAAGACGGCCCTCTTCTTCTCTCTCCGGGCCGACGGGACCACAGGCGATCTTTCTCAAAGAGATCGGAGAGCAGCTTCGGGCGAAATTGGGCGCGAAGGTTTTCATTCAGGGCGATGAAAAAAAGGGACAGGTGGTCATCGAATATTATTCATCCGACATGCTGGAGAATATTGTTGACCGTTTGTCATGATCGTTGGGAATTAATTTGGTGCTGAATTGCCGGAAAGGCAAGGAGATGGTTTATGGCTCGAAATTCAAAAAATTACGAAAAGAGCATCCGGGCATTCTTGGGAGAGGGGACCGAATTTAAAGGAGTGATTACTTTTGAGGGGACGGTTCGCGTCGACGGCACACTCGAGGGTGACGTGATTACGAAAGATACGTTTATTGTCGGAGCTGCCGCCCGTGTAAGGGCGAACATTCAAGCCGGTGTCGTTATCATCATGGGTGACGTCGAAGGCAAAATCGAAGCCAAGGAAAAATGTGAAATTCGGGTGGGCAGCCATGTGAAGGGAGAAATTTTTACGCCGAGTATTTACATCGAAGAAGGCGCCGTGTTCGAAGGAACTTCCCACATGATTGGCGGCGACGGCGAGGTGGAAACCAGGCTGGCGTCCACCACCGAGGCTGATCTGGAAGGTGCGCCGTCTTGATTCTCGCAAAATACTTGCACCAGCTGCAGAATCATTGCTGCGCGCCCTGGCTGGTTCTTTTTTTCGTTTTGATGGGCGGATGCGGCCTCGCTCCGGAAATTAGCGGCTTGAAGGGCGGCAGCACGGACGCCACATTCGATCCGTCTCCCGGGAGCGCGGCATTTCAGCGGCTCCGCCTGGAGAAGACAGAGTCCGTTGTTATCCTCAACATCCAAGGGGACGATGTTCATGGAAGCATGAAAAAAATTTACCGGGCCATGCTGGACAAAGGGTACTCTGTTCGCGATGTGGACGACACCCTCCGGACTCTGGGGCGGGCAAGTCTTTTGGGGCAAAAATCCACGGCGCCCGCATACCTCAAAAAAGCCGCCAGCATTTTTAGCGAACAAGTTGCCGTTGCGGGAAAAGTAGAGGTCGTTCAGGCTTCGCCGACTCGGGTGTTGGTCGAGCTTTATTTAATCGACTTGAAAAAACAGAAAATTCTTTGGAAGGCGAAGGCTTCTCATGTGGGCCGGTATTTCAGCGTGAATAATCCGTTCGAAAAGGCCGTGGTCGAATCGGTTACAAAAGTTTTTTCGGTTCTTCCCCAGGGCAATCCCTGAGGAGAAATGAAGTGAATTTTCGATCCGGGGCGACATTTTGCGCGGGGTTTTTGTTTTGGCTCGTACTGGCGTACTTTTTTTACCATCGAAATACCATGGGCATCGTATCGCTCGCTGCCATTGTGGGGGCAGGCGCAGCCGTTTGGTGGGTTTTTTCCTATATTCAGAGAGGCCGGCCCGCCCGCCCGACTCCCCCACCGCAATCCGATCTTCCTTCCGATATCGACTTCAAGGACATCAAGCCGAGCGATTTTGAATGATTCGAAAAACCACGCTCGTCCTGCTGCTGGCCGTGGTGGTGTCTGCCTGCGGCGGTTCGGGGCCGGCGGGCAACCTGCCCGTCGCGCCGGCGGGCGATTTGAGGGACAGGGTACCCATGGTGTTTATTCCCGCCGGCCATTTCATTCGGGGCGGCCCGGGCGGCGAACCGGAGAAAAAGAGATTCGGCGCGAGAAAAAAGAAGGTTGATTCCATGCCCGTCCGGCGGATCTACCTCGATGCATTTCGTATCGATAAATTTGAGGTGACAAACGCCGCCTATGGCCGGTTTGTGGCCGCAGTCGGTCATCCGCCTCCAGGTCTGGCCCGGGGCGGAAAGTCCTGGGGAGGAACCTGGGAGCGTTTTGACTGGCGAGGGAAGCGGCCGCCCCCCGGCGCGGGCGATCTTCCGGTGACGCTTGTCACATGGTTTGACGCGGAAGCTTACTGTGCCTGGACCGGCAAGCGCCTGCCCACCGAGGCGGAATGGGAAAGGGCTGCGCGGAGCTCTGACGGAAGCATTTATCCGTGGGGCGCTGTCGCTTCGCCCGGTGCGGCGAACTTCGGGAAGCGGCACGAGGGCCCTCTTCCCGGCGGCAGTTTTTCTTTGGACAAGAGCCCCGATGGTGTGATGGACATGGCTGGCAACGTGGCCGAATGGGTGGATGACTATTATGATTCCGCCTACTACGCCAAATCCCCGGATCGAAACCCGCGTGGCCCCAGGCGGGGTTCGCTCCGTGTTATACGGGGGGGATACTGGAGCCAGGCGGCGGGTCAAATTCGCGCGGATCGGCGCTGGAGCGGCGTTCCGTCGGAAAAACACGGTGGTGTGGGGTTCCGCTGCGCGCTGTCGGGAGGGGCGGGCCGATGAGCCGGCCGGAGTTTGTTATCTTCGCTCACAGCGGCGATTATGATCGCCTCTACCAAGTGGCGACGCTGGCGGCGAGCGCCGCGGCGAACGGGGATGATGTTCATATCATTCTGTTTTTTAGGGCGTTGCGGCGCTTCGTCGAAGATGATTTGGACGATTCTGCATTTCCGGCCTTTTATGGGGAAGAAGGCGCTCTCATCGGACAACGCATGCGTGAAAGCCGGGCGCACTCGGTAAGTGAACTCATCGACACCGCTCGTCAACTGGGCAAGCTCACGGTGTACGGCTGCGCGGCCCAGGTGAAATTCATGGGGTTCACCTCGGCCGAGGTTGAGGGGGTCGTAGATGAAGTGATCAGCCTCCCGAATTTTCTAAAACGGACGGCCGATGCCCGGACGAAATTATTCATATAAAAAACACAGAATTTTCTCCCGAACCGCGGGACGGTTTCGCTCCTGCGCCAGAGTGTGTTAGACAAATTTCTCTTTCATCGACTCCGGTGTTTTTGGAAACCCATGATCAAAGACGCCTTGGTGCCCGTTTTGGCGGCTGCGGAAAAGGTGGTGGCAGCTTTCGGAGGTTTTGAATGAAATTTCGCATAGGGCTGGCCCAGATAGGGCCGACGCTGGGAAATCTGGAAGCCAACCGGGAGATTATTCATAGGGAAGTCAAGAAAGCTATCCGAGGGGGCGTCGATCTTCTCGTTTTTCCAGAGCTTGCCGTTACGGGCTACTTTCTGAAAGACATCATCCCCGAGGTGGCCCTGCGCCGTACTTCCCCACCGATGAAAGAACTCGCCGAGCTCAGCCGCGAGATATCCATCGTGATCGGCTTCGTCGAAGAATCGGGGCGTCACGGGTTTTACAACGCCGCCGGTTATTTCGAGGGCGGAAAACTTGTCCACGTTCACCGCAAGATATATTTACCGACCTATGGCCTGTTCGACGAGGGCCGCTACGTTGGCGCGGGCAGGCAGGTCCGCGCATTCGATACCCGTTTTGGCCGGATCGCCATGCTCATCTGCGAGGACGCCTGGCATCCCAGCCTCGCCTACATCGCCTCGCAGGACGGCGCCGACATTCTTATCGTTCCTTCGTCCAGTCCGGCCCGGGGTGTCAAAAAACAGGCCGGAAAGTCCAGCCTCGGCATCGAGCGCACTTGGCAGTCGCTGAATCGCGCTCACGCGGCTGCCTTCAATCAGTTCGTATTCTTCGCCAACCGCGTCGGTTATGAAGACGGCATCAGCTTCTGGGGCGGTTCGGAGATCATCCTGCCCAGTGGTGAGCCGCTCGCCATGGCCCCTAACTGGAAGCCTCGGCTCCTCGCCGCCGATGTGAATACAGCCGATGTCCGCCGCGCCCGAATCGCCACGCCCACCCTGCGCGATGAAGATCTCTACCTAACCCTCCGCGAGCTCGGGCGGATACAGCGCGAGCGGAAGGAGTAGCGGGCAGACATGGCGGGGGTGATCGCGCCAGTGGCGAAAGCGCAAAGCTCCCGGCCTCCGCTTATGCGTCCTTTCCTGAAGTGGGCGGGAGGAAAAGGTCGCCTCCTGGGCCAGTATG
>CAMYJL010000093.1 GCA_947258645.1 uncultured Nitrospinota bacterium | reverse complement strand
ATGATGTTCCCGTCGGGAGCGTTCACCACCACGATTCCCTGACGGCTGGCCCTGTCCAGATCGATGTTGTCCACGCCGATCCCGGCCCGGGCCACGATCTTGAGGCGATCGCCCGCACCCAAAACCTCCTCGTCCACCTTCGTCCCGCTCCGAACGAGGAGACCATCGGCGCCTTTGACAATCTCCAGAAGCTCATCCCGCGGGATTCCCGGCTTGTTGATCACCTCGAAACCCTCCCCCGCCGCGAGAATCTCCTCGGCGCGGGGCGAGAGGGGCTCCGCTATCAGAACCCGAATCTTTCCGCTCATTTCCCGAACACCTCCTGGGCCGCCGTGAGACCGGCGCCTTTTTCCAGAGAATAGCCCAGGTCCGCCAGGGTGGCCTCCACCCCGCCGACTGCGACCAGCATGTCCGACTCATCCACGTAGCCGAGGTGGCCGATGCGGAAGATTTTTCCGCTCAGGCCCGATTGGCCGCCAGCGATGGTCACCCCCTGCTCATTCTGCATCTTTCTGGGGATGGCCTTCCCGTCGATCCCCTCGGGCACCCGGACGGCCGTCACCGCCTCGCTCATGAGGTCTGCGGGAAATATCTCCAGCCCCAGCGCCCCCATGGCCGCGCGAACGCCCCGGGCCAGCCGGGCGTGGCGCTCGAATATATTCTCCAGCCCCTCCTCGCGCATCATCCCGAGCGCCACCTTCAGGCCGGCGACCAGGGAGATGGCGGGCGTCCAGGCCGTCGTGCTTTTCCGCTGGCTTTTCCGCTCGATCAGAAGGTCAAAATAATACCTCGGCGATCGGGCCTTCTCGGCGGCGGCCCAGGCGCGCTCGCTGAGCCACACGAAGGCCAGGCCCGGCGGTAGCATCATCGCCTTCTGGCTTCCCGTCACGACGGCGTCCAGCCCCCACTCCGAAGGGCGGAGGTCGTACACCCCGAGCGCCGTGATGGCGTCCACGGCCACCAGGGTCTCGGGGGAGACCTCCCGGGCCGCCCGGGCGAGCCCTTCGACATCATGCTTCGCGCCGGTCGATGTCTCGCTCGCCTGGACGAAAACAGCCCGGTGGCGGCCTTTTTCCAGGCGCGATTTCACCTCGCCGAGATCCACCGAGCGCCCCCATTCGACGGAGAGCACTTCGGTATTCATCCCGTACGCCCGGCAAATCTCCGTCCACCGCTCGCCGAACTTCCCGCCCTCGATCACCAGGGCCGCGTCGCCGGGAGACATGAGATTCGCCACCGTGGCCTCCATGCCGCCCGAGCCCGAGGCCGCCAGCGTGATGACATCGCCGGGGGCTTGGTAGAGCCACGAAAGCCCCTCCCGGACCTCCTCGAAAAGAGCCTCGAAGTCCGGGGTCCGGTGGTGCATCAAGGGCCGCGCCATCGCTTCGAGGACTTGGGCGGGAACGGGCGTGGGACCGGGTGCAAGAAGATGATATTTACGCATGATGACCTCTTTTATCTATTCTTCGCGGCGAAGAACCGCAGGCGTCCCTCCCGGGAAGCGGTTTCCGGAACAAAAATATAGAGCGGATTGGACCTACCTCACCCGGATGAAACGGGACAAGTATCAAAAGATCAGGAAAGGGTTGTCACTTCGCCCGCCCGCGGCGGGATGCCGAGACTCCTGCCAAAAGACCCAAAAAGCCACTCACGGCCTGCGCCTCCCTTGCCCCCCCTCTGGCAAAGGAGCCACGAAAAACCCCGGAAGCGTATCCATTCGCCCCATGTTGGTCAACCACTTCTCCCCGCGGACCGGAGGGGCGGACCGGACATTCGATCTTCTCATGAATCCAGACAAGAAAAACCCGGGGGAGCCTGCGCCCCCCCGGGCCTGAATCTACAACCAACTACCAGACTGCCCTTGCCGTCAGGGGATGGTTCTCCCCCGAGCGGACACCTTCACTACTTGAGGGTCTTGCCCTTGAAGGTGTAGCGAAATTCGCTAAATACCGCCCAAGTATCCTCGAAGTCACGCCCTGATGAAGCCACACCAGCGGACGTGGCCACCTTGCCGTAGTCGCCGTTGAACAGGTAGGCGAACGTGAGGCGCGTAAAGAGTTCCTTGTATATCTGGTACTTGAGGGAGATGTCGACTTCCGTCCCGATGTCCTTCGCGCTGTCGTACGTGGCATCGCCAGCGTCCACGGTGTCGCCATCGGAGTTCGCGTCGATGTCCGCACGCGAGGCGGCCGACCGGATGAGCGAAATGTTGCCCGCCAGCTCGAGCGACTTGGTGAGCTTGTACTTCGCCAGGACCTCGTAGATGTGAGCGCCGTTACCATTGGCACCACCAGAACCACCACCTGCCCGGTTCTCCCGGAAGTAACCTGAACCAAAGGTGCTGTAGCGGCGGCGGGTGTAGAGCTGCGGGCCGTCAAGACGAGCTGTTGAAGCGCCACCGTTTCCCCGCGGAGCGGAGAAGCGTTCCAGCTCATTGTCGCCCTGCACGCCGGTTCTGCCAGTCGTGCTGGTTGTGTCGTCATCGCCCGAGAAGAAGTGGCCGTAGAAGCCGACTTTCAGCTTCCCGAAGCTCAGCCAGAGCCGGACCAGCGCGGCCCAAGCCTCGATGTCGACGTCCGAGAGGCCGGATCCCCGGCCATACTCGACATCACCGTCCTGGAAAATCAAGGTGGTGTTCAGACTGGCGATTCCGAACTTGGCTTTCGCGTTCACGGCGAACCAATAAATATCGAAGTCCGCCGTGGTAGCCGCGGCAGGAGTGGCGACGCTACCGCACTGGGTATTGGTATCGCCTGTCGTACAACCTTGGTTGTCATGCTCCCACGCTATCCACGGTGTGATCGTAATAGCGGGAGCCGCCTTCCAGGCGATCGACCCGAAATAGAGATCCCGGTCGGAGGCAGCGGTCACGCCCTCATTCGTTTTTGACGTCCACAGGTTCAAGGTCAACGGGCCATAGAGCTTCCCGTAGAGCCCGTAACCATCTTGACGGTTCCGGCCCGCGCCACCGATGATTTCCGTGCTGGGGTCCCTCCAGTCCGTCCTTCCGTAACGGAAGCGAAGCGTCGTTCCCGGAACCATGAAGTCGACCAGCCAGCGGTTAACAACCACGCCGTCCTTGGACGTTGACTCACCGAAACCACCGTCATCGACGTCGAGCTCGTAAATTCCCCAGATTTTTCCGCCCTGGCTCTTGAACGTCCAGCGCGGGCGGGTCAGGTGGTCAAAACTCTGTCTGGAGTCGTGAGCTCTGTCGTTGCCGTCTAAATCATCTCCTGTCAATCCGCGCCAGCGGAAGACACCCGAAAACGTGACTTCCGGGCCCGCAGCAGCAGACGCAATGTCGGTCCCTGCGAAGGCGAAGAGCAGTGCCGCCGCCGCAAGGATCATCGTCAATTTCCGCATTCTTGTTTCTCCCTATTTCCAATGTTTCAGTGAATTTCCGAATTGCTCATTTGCACTTCTCTCAAAATACTTCCTGGAACTTCGGTTTTCTCCTCCTCCCGGACATCACCTCCTCTCCATTTCTCTCTGACTGAATCCGCCTTCGCGGAATTCAGCGGGTTAAAACCTTGCTGCCAGATTCACACCTCTGTATCTTTTTCATTATTCGGGAATAAACTTTCAAACCCATTGTTCCACTTAATGCTTATCGGTGCGTTCCACAGGTGAAATGAGTGCGTATGAGTATGCCTTCATAAAAAATTTCCCGTCGCCACGCCCTCCCGGTGCGGGGTTCATGATCGTTATCCTTCAAGCACTTCTGATCTGCAACTCATTCTATCCGGCGGACAAAATCAGAGTCAAGAAATTGACCGCAAATAATACTATTAATTCGCATAATTAAGCAAAATTCAAACGAAATTAAATGTCTAATTTAAACTATCCGTCTAGCCTATACAGAAAAATCGTGCTCTTCACCTTCGAGAGAAATAAATCATCCCCCACCGCAATCACGATGAGGTCTTTCTTCCCGTCGTTGTCGGCATCGCCATAGGCAAAATCGGCTATCCCCCCATCCACTTTCTGGGATCGCCAGATTTCCGAAAGTCCGTTTCCATCCCAAACCAAGCTCACCAGACTCCCCGACGAAACTCCCAGGCCGGGAACCATGCGGCCGGCCCCGTACTCGTTGGCTATCGTCAGCAGCTCGGTTATGCCGTCGCCGTCGACATCCTCCACCAGGAGGCGGGAGCGAATCGCAAGGCTCGGGTTGTCCTCCTCAAACTCCGCATTGCTCCCCCCAGCTTCCTGATAGAACACATTGAGCGGAACGCCGTAACGGGCCGAGCTTTTATGCCGCACCTCCCCCCGGCGCGAAAAAACGCGCAGGATATCGTCTTTCCCGATTTCGACGACTTCCGGAGAGCCATCCCCTTCCAGATCCCACAAGGTGAATCCGACGATTTCAAAATTTTCCGGCAGCAGATACGGCGCCACCTGCCGAAGCCGCTTCCCCCCCGACCATCGATACCGGGAGATGGGGCCTTCAAGAAATTTATCTATCCCTTGATACTGGCCCAGCAAAAGGGAGGCTTCCTTATCGGGAAGTTTGGCGTTCCGGCTGGAACTGCGGGTCTGAAGCACGCGGAAAAAGACGCGCCGGTTTTTCACCAGCTTGTCGAACTGCTTGCCCTTCAACTCCAGAACAAGGGAAAAAAGTTCATCGCCCTGGTAATTCGCGATGTAAATTTCCGGCCGCCCGTTGCCGTTCATGTCCGCCACGTCGATCCACCGGAAATCGTTGCCCACCCCTTCGTTGAAACGGGCCACCTCCCGCATCCGGCTGCCCTCGATCTGGTAGACGATCACTTCGTAGGTGGTGATGATAACCACCTCGTTCTTGCCGTCCTGGTTGACGTCGGAGACCGCGACGCCCCGGAATTCCTGGCCGCTGAAGAGAAAGTTGGAGGTCTTGCCCCGCGCTCCGGGAATGCCCGTCTGGTTCCTGACAAACGACTGGTTCGGAATTCCGGGGGCGCCCGTGCCGCCGCCCCCTCGGATAAGCGCCTGCTCCCTCGGAGCGCGCTGCTCGAAAGGCAGCTCATCGGCGATGGCGACGGCCTTGAACAGGTCTTTGCGGGAAGACAACTCGACGATTCGGCTCGAGAGATATTTCTTTCCCTTCACCTCGCGGATCTCGTTCACCATGACCAGATCACGACGGATCTCGCCTTTTAGCCGGGCGACGTTGTCCCCTTTGAGGATGTCGTCCACCGCGATGCCGCTGTCGAGAAGCCAGACCTGAAGCCGGTCCACGTCATAGACGTCGAACCGCCCCTTGGCCAGCAGCGCACGGGAAAGATCGCGCGTCAGAATTTCCGTGCTGAATGCTTCCTTGGTCGAGTTGATGAACGGGAGAACCGCGATTCGAATTTTCGCGGAAGACAGCCGGACCTTATCCTTAACCTTCGGCACGAGGTCCTTGCCGATGACCAGTTTCGTCATCCGCGCGACGGAGAATTTCTCGCGCACATCGACAATCTCGGCCACACCGATTTCTTCTTCCAGCGTACCGAGAACCACTCCCGTCACGGGGTGCTTGAAGGGCGCTCCCTTGCGAAGAACGCTCAGCTTGACTCCCTTTGTGGCCCGATCCTTCTGGCCGATGCTGAGGTATATATCCGCGCCCTTGACCGCTACAACCTCCCCCTCCAGGTAGGGGTATCGGTTGTGGGCCTTTTCGCTGATGACCTCCAGCGCACGCCGATAGTCACTGGACTGGGAAAACTGCGCTCCGGCCTCTTTTCCCCAAAGACCAACGAGAAGGAAAACCAAGACGAGAAGACACCGGGCCATCCGGGATTTTTCACAACGCTTCATCAGGTTCTTTATCTCCGCACGTTGAAGGGAACAACCTAACCGGAGTTGCGGCAGACGACCTTCGTGCCCGCCAACCGATCTCCAAGTCCTCGCCCCTGTTTGTCCAAAACAGTGAGCAAATGCCCCAGCCCCACCGGCAAAGCCGCGACCAGGGTTCCAAAATATCGAAGGACTGCCTGCATGTATCCCACGGGTCGATCTCCCAGATCAACCACGGCCAGACCGGCAAGCTGCTGCCCAGGTGTCCGCCCCCAGCCCCCCACAAAATACACGGAATAAAGCATGGACAGGAGGAAGAGAACGACGAGATCAAGCGCCAGAACCACCGCCAGCGCCTCCATATTGGAGAAAATCGGGCCCGCCATCCCGCTGATGATGAGATGCGTTCCGACCATAAAAACAATCTCAAAGCCACCCACCACACCGGCATCCACCGCCCCGGCAAACAGACGCATCGAAAGGACGGCTTCATTCTCATTTTCCCCGCCGGTGGACTCCCCGACCACCACGACTTCGGCATCTTCAGCCGGGTTTTCCTCGACTTCTCCCTCATCCACGATGAAGGCCTCGATTTCTTCATCAATATCGAGCCCTTCCAAACTTTGGGTCATTTTTCCATCATCAAACGCGCCCGACGCACCCGCGCTTTCCAGTCCGGCCTCGGGCTCATCACCGCCCCCCAGCAAGGCATCCAAATCCGCCTGGCTGACAACATCACTATCAGATGCCTCACCGTCAGACGCCTCACCGGCGCTCTCTTCAGGAAGTTCTTCTACCGGCGAATCCGCCGGCACGTCCCCGGCGCTTTCAGAATCGCCTAGAGCTTCACCCCAAAGCTTTTCCATTTCCGATTCATCGACATCGGAAAGCTCGCCTTCGTCCTGCGCGACCGAATCGCCTCCCTGGTCTTCACCCGCATTTTCGGCGGCTTCCTGATCGGCGAATGCTTCATCCCACATGTTGCTGATGTCATCGTCACTCGCCGCGCCCGACTCCACTTCCGCGCCGGCTTCACCGACAGCTTCGGCGTTCTCGGCCGCTTCACCGCCCTCGACCACTTCATTAACAGCATCGGCGTTCTCGGCCGCTTCACCGCCCTCGGCCGCTTCCTGCTCGGCAAAGGCCTCGGCCCACATATCTTCAACGTCCTCTTCGCCTTCTTTTTCAACAGTTTCCGCCGGCTCTCCCGCCTCGGCCGCGGCCTGTTCGGCAAACGCTTCACCCCACAAATCGTCTGCATCATCTTCCCCGCCGCCACCTTCAGGCGGCGCATCCGCTTCCACCTCCGGGACTTCCACGGCCCCTTCACTGACAGCTTCACTGACTACTTCGGCCGCCCCGCTGCCCTCGGCCGCTTCCTGTTCGGCGAAGGCCTCGGCCCACAAATCGTCCGCATCTCCCTGCCCCTGTTCTTCAGAAGCTTCCGGGGCGGATGCCTCGGGAGGTGGCGCATCATCGGCCGCAACCTCGGCCACAACCTCGGAAGTGTTCTCGCCTGAATCCTCCGGAACAGGTCCCTCCCCTGCGGCCAGATTCGCTTCCTCCAGGCCCTCTACCTCATCCAAAGTCGCCGAAGGGTCGGATTGATTCCCGGCATCTTTTTCCTCAACAAGAAGATTATCAGCCGGCGTCATTTCATCCGGGGAGATATCATCGCCCGCATCCCGCTCCGCCGTATCCGCCTCATCCTCAACAACAGATTCCGAACCGATCACTTCTTCCGGAGGGGAAGAAACTTCCACCTCTGAAGCTGGCTCATCTAAAACAGATGGGGGTTGACCCCGATCCGCAACCGGGGCCGAGACCAGTTCACTCGCCTCGCCCAGGAGGGAAACAACCTCGGGATCTTCTTCGTTGCCGAAAAATCGGGGAATGGGATTCAGAGTCAGGGGAGAGAGATAGGAGGCGCCGCCTCCGCCCCGCCGGCGACTTCGTCCCGCCGATACGGTGACCAAAGAGGCAGGAAGAGACTTCCCGCATTTGGGACACTCATCGTGGACGTCAAACGTCACATAGCCACACTTCATACAACGCAAAGCAGGACTCACCTAAAGCAAGACAGGCAGCACATGAATAATATATTGAAAACACTTGTATTAAAAGTATTATTCGATAATTTTTCCTCCTTTTGAGAAAACTTTCCTATCGGCCCGGGACCAGCCCCAGACTTTCGGCCATCTCGGGGGGGAGACGGATCCCCAATCGGGTGGCCTCGAGCGCATGGCGCCGGGCGGCGTTTCGATTGCCCCCGACGAAAAGAGCGATGGCCAGGTTATGGTGAATATCCCCCCTCCGGGGATCAACGGCGAGCGCCGCCCGGAACTGCCGGGCCGCCGCCGCGTGGTCTCCGGCCTTGAGTTGGAGCGTTCCAAGGTTGAATCTCGCCTCTATGAGCCTTGGATTCAATGAGATAGCCCGATCCAGGTGGAAGCGGGCTTTTTCCGGCCTCCCGGTTCCCACGTAGAGGACCCCCAGGCTCAGGTGAACCTCCGGAATGGCCGGATTGAGCTCGAGCGCCTTCCTCAGTGAAACCTCGGCCTTTTCCTCCTGGCGGCTCTGCATCTGTGCGATTCCCAGATCCACCCATGCCTCGTCGTAGAGCGGCAGAATCCGCACCGCCCGCTCCAGCGGCGGGACCGCCTCCCGGAACTTTCCCGTCCGGTAGAGGGATTGGCCGTAGAGGCGAAGCGCACGGGCGCTCCGGGGCGAAACCCGGGCCGCGCTCTCCCAGAGGCTGGAAAAACTTGACCATTCTTTATTTCGCATCCAACTCATCCCGCCGAACAAAAAAGCCATCACAGCCACTACGCCCAAAAGCGCCTTTGTATTCCGCCGCTCCAGCAACCGGACCGCCGGAGGGACCAGCGCGAGCAGAAACCCGGCCGAGGGGAGGTACATCAGCCGCTCGGCCATCACCGTCCCGATTCGGACGGCGAAATTGCTCACCGGGAAAAACGCCGCGATGAACAGCGCCAGCCCGAAAGCCACCTCCGGCCGGGAAGACCGCCAGCGCCAGGCCGCGCCCGCCCAGATGAGGGAAAGCCCGGCCCCGGCGAAAATCCAGATTGTGGCCCCGCTCCCCAAAAGGGCCAGTTGATCGAAGGAATAATCGATGGTGAGGGGCCAGGGCCAGACGAGAAGCCGGAAATACCGCCCCAGAACGCCGATCGCCCCGAGCTGCCGCCAGCCGAAGGCTTCCTGGGCGAGCGGGTTGTCCAGGATCGACGGGATGCCGGGGCGCATCCAGGTTCCCAGCGCGGCGTAGCGCATGGCCAGATAGGCGAGAAGAACGATCCCCAGCGATAAAAATGCCTGCCCGAGCGCCTGGCGGTCCTCCCGAAATCCCCCCGTCCCCGCGATCCGGCCCCAGACCCACCAGAGCGCCGCGCAGAGGATCAGGGCGATCCCGATCTCCTTCGAGAGGAGCGCGAGGGCGCACAACGCCCCCAGCGCCCAGCTCCACCCGCCGCTCCCCCGAGACGTCTCCGCCGCCTTTTTCGATCTTTTTTTTCCGCCGCGCTTTTTTCCATCCTCCGGCGAGGACTCTCCGGACCGGATTTTTGGGAGGACGCGCCCCGCCAAAAGGCCCAGCCCGGTGAACACACCAACGGCCACCAGCAGATCCGCCCGGGCGACCACGGCGTTCACCGCCTCGGTATGGACAGGATGAACCGCAAAGAGGAGCGCTACGGCCCCGGCTTCGGACTCCCTCAAACCCAGCCGGAGCCCCATCCATAAGAGGAGGACGCTCGCGAGCCCGTGCAGGAGGATGTTGACGGCGCGGTAACCGACCGGCGCGTTTCCGCCGAGGACGTGGTTGATGACAAACGAGAGGATTGTGATCGGCCGGTAGAGGCGGTCGCGCTGCGAATCGCCGGCGCGCATGGCCCAGTAGTCGTTCGTGAACACTTCGAGAGAGCGTCCGCTTTCCTGAACGATGGGGTTCTGCCCGATGACGGTGAGGTCGTCGTGCCGGAAGGGATAGAAAAGGGTGCCCGCAAACACCAGGACGGCCGCCGCGAAGACCGCCGCCGCCCAGGCGCGGGCGGAAATCCGGGAGACCGGGTTGTCAGAGGGGGATTTCGTCATGCCTTCTCTTAATTTCGGGGGGCGGCATTTCGGGGCCAGCATTTTGGCGGAGGCCCGCGCGATTTCAGATGTTTTTCTCCGGGACTTCAAAGCCTCGCGGGCGGCCCCTGATGAAGGCCACACTATACCCGATAAACGCTTTTTTTTAACGGAACGGGCTTTGATTTGGGAGCGTTTGACTGCTAGTGTTTCATATACGTTCGCTGGGGGTGCCGAGAGGCTGAGAGAAAACCCTTCGAACCTGAACCGGTTAAGCCCGGCGTAGGGAAGCGAAACTTTTCTTTTTCTCACCCCGTTCACTTCCCGCGAAAAACGTTCTGCCCAGGGGCACTCGCGCATGCTCCCGCCTGCGCGGCCGCCCATCCATCAAACGATGAGTTGCCCTTTTCTTCAGGAGGGATTTTCCACAATGGGAACCACGAACGGTAAAACCAACGGCGCGGGGAAAGATTCCATCAACCTGCTCGGCTCCGGCAAAGGCGCACACGGAAACGGCGCCGACGGCAGCGTACACCTGACGAACTCCCGCAAGGTGTATGTCGAGGGAAAAGAGG
>CAMYJL010000092.1 GCA_947258645.1 uncultured Nitrospinota bacterium | reverse complement strand
GCGCCGGGGCGACATAGGGGATATGCTGGGGGCATGCTTTCCGTTTTTTCCGGCGAACCTCTTCCGGCGCCCCCCGCCCGGCGAAGGAGCTGAAAGTGCAAGCCCTCATCATCTGCATCGACGGCGGCGATCCGGCGTATTTCGAGACGGCTCCGACGCCCAACCTCGACCGGCTTGGCGCGGAAGGGGGGCGGTTTCTCGTCAAGGCCCAGATGCCCACCGTCACCAACGTCAACAACGTCTCGCTCATCTGCGGCGGCCCGCCCGCCATGCACGGCATCACCGCCAACTATTTTCTGAACCGGGAGACGGGCGAGGAGGTCTACATGGAGTCGGGCGATTTTCTCCTCTCGCCCACGCTGATGGAGCGGGGCGCGGCGGCGGGGCGGAAGACGGCCGCGCTGGCCTCCAAGAAAAAACTCACCGACATGATCGGCAAGGGCGCGGATCTCGTCGTCACCGCCGAGGAGCCGCCGGACTGGCTCACCCGGCGCGCCGGCCCCAAAGAGGAAATCTACAGCGCCGAGGTCAACTTCTGGCTGCTCCGCGCCGCGCGCGCCGTCGTCGAGGAGCGCGCGCCCGAGATCTTCTACGTCACGACGACTGACTACAGCCAGCACATGCACGGTCCCGAATCGGACGAAGGCCAGGCCCACCTCGCCGAGATGGACGCCGAGATCGGCAGGCTGGCCGATGCATGGTCTTCGCTTCACCCGGGCGGCGCGATCTTCGTCACCGCCGATCACGGGATGCGCCACAAGGCCCGGGCGATCGACCCCGGCGTCATCCTGCGCCGGATCGGAATCGCCGCCGAGGCTGTCCCCATCATCAAGGACCGCTACGTCGTCCATCACGGCAACCAGGGCGGCGCGGCCTATGTCCACCTCGGCGATGGCGCCTCGCTTGAAGAGGCCGTGTCCGTGCTAGAGGAAGTACCCGGAATCGAGGCGGCGCTGCCTCGGGAGGAAGCGGCCGCGCGCTTCCGGCTCCTTCCGGACCGGATGGGCGAGATCATGGTGCTCGCGGATAAAGAGGCCGTCTTCGGCGTGATGGAAGAGGCCGAGCGCGAAGTCGATCTCAGGAGCCACGGCTCGGTTCACGAACAGACCGTGCCGTTGTTCGCCTGGAACGCGCCGTTCTTCGATCCGGGGGAGGACCCCCACCACTTCGACGCTGTCCGATCCGTCATGGATGGGTTAGAAGAGTAGAATCCGTTTTCATCGTCTGGAGAAATGCGTTGGATTTTCAACTCGACGAAAAGGACCGCCTGCTCCAGCGGACGGCGCGGGAGCTTGCGCAGAGAGAATTCGCGGCGGACGCCTACAGCTACGAGGAGACGGGCGAATATCCCCGGCGCGCGATGAAGGTGCTCGCCGAGCACGGGATGATGGGCATGACGGTGGCCGCGCCCCACGGCGGCGGGCAGTCCATCTTCGAGGCCTGCCTCGTCATGGATCAGATCTCACAGGTCTGCCCCCACAGCGGGGATGTCGTCCAGATGGGGAACATGGGACCCATCCGCGTGGTGGACGAGCTGGGCACGGAGGAGCAGAAGGCGCGTTTCCTTGCCGGCATCGTCGGCGGCGAGAAGATCATCTCGATCTCGATGAGCGAGCCGGGTGCGGGATCGGCAGCGACCGACCTCACGACGGCGGCCCGCTACGACGGGGAGTGCGTCGTCATCGAGGGGCAGAAGTGCTTCAGCTCGAATGCGCCCCACGCCGACCTGTTCGTCGTGTACGTCCGCTTCGGGCCGAGGACGCGCGACTGCGGCGCGGTGGTCGTCGAGACGGGAGCCCCCGGCTTCACCAAGGGCAAGACCGAGCGCTACATGAGCGGCGAGACGCACTGCCAGCTTTTTTTCGACAACGCGCGGGTTCCGAAAGAGAACGTCCTCGTGGACAAGGAGGGCTTCCGCGTCCTGATGCCCCTCTTCAACGTCGAGAGGCTCGGCAACTCGACGCGCTGCCTCGCGCTGGCCCAGGCGGCCTACGACATGGCGGTCGAGCACACGAAAACACGCCAGCAGTTCGGAAGGCCCCTTTGCGAGTTCCAGGGGGTCCAGTGGATGGTCGCCGACATGCGCGTCAAGCTCGAGGCGGCCCGGCTCCTGCTCTACCGGGCGCTCTCGAACGCGCGCGCGGGCATCCCCTCGGCATTGGAAACAACCTCGGCCAAGCTCTACTGCAACGAGATGGCGCGGCAGGTAGCGGACGACGCCATCCAGCTTCACGGCGGATATGGCTATTCGACCGAGATGCCGCTCGAGTTTCTCTACCGGAAGATCCGCGGCTGGTCGATCGCCGGGGGGACGACGCAGATCCTCCGGAACCGCCTCGCGAGCGAGATCTACGGGCGAAGCTGTTGCGATTGTCGGCGCCTCCGCCGATCTGGAGCAGTTTAACGGCCGGGTGGTGAAAAATCTCCTGCGCCACGGCTTTCCCGGAAAAGTCTTTCCCGTGAATCCCAAATACGAGGAGGTCGCCGGGCTTCGGTGCTATCCATCGGTCGGCGATCTGCCCGAGACGCCGGACACGGCCTTCATTGCCGTCGGAAGGGATCGCGTTCTTGGCGTCCTGCGCGGGTGCGCGGAGATCGGCGTGCCGACCGCGACGATCTACACGGCGGGCTTTTCGGAGGTGGATGAAGAGGGTGCCCGGCTGGAAGAGGAGATCGCCCGGGTGGCCCGGGACGCGGAGATGCGCGTCTGCGGGCCGAACACCGCCGGGTATCACAACTTCTCCGGGTGCGTACAGCTCGCGGGGATCATCGCGATGGAGGTGGACCACGTCATCCCGGGCGGGGTGGGCGTCGTCGTTCAGAGCGGGAGCATCGGCGGGGCGCTCATCTCCCGCGCGACCCACCGGGGGATCGGCTTCAGCTATCTGATCTCGTGCGGAAATGAGATGGATTTCGAGATGAGCGATTACGTCGATTTTCTGATTGATGATGAAAAAACGAAGTCGGTGGCGATCTACATGGAGGGGCTGAAGGATGCCAAAAAATTCATGCGCGCCGCCGAACGGGCGCTCGACGCCGGGAAGCCGATCGTCGTCTGCAAGGTGGGAAGGTCTTCCGCCGGCCACGCGGCGGCGGTGAGCCACACGGGGGCGATGGTGGGCGAGGACCGGGCCTACGAGGCGGCGTTCCGCCAGCTGGGAATCACGCGGGTGGCAGGCCTCGAGGAGCTCTTCGAGGTGGCGCACATGTTCGCGGTGAGCCCGCTGCCGAAGGGCCGCCGGGTGGGCGTGCTGACGACCTCGGGCGGGGCCGGGGCGCTCGTGGCGGACGGCTGCGGGGCGCTCGGGCTGGAGGTGCCGCCGGTCGGAGACGATCTGCAAAAGAAGATATTGAATACGCTTCCCGACTTCGTCGGCGTCCACAATCCGATCGACACGACCATCGCGGGGATCAATTCCTTTCAGGATATTCTGGGTGTTCTTCTCGATGAAAATTGTTTCGATATTCTGGCGGCGGTCGTGGGCTCGAGCGCGCAGTTCCGCCACGGGATCGCGGTGGACCCAATCGTCCGGGCGAAGGAGGAGGGAAGGGCGGGGGAGACGCCCCTGCTCGTTTATTTCAATCCCTACTCCGAGGAAGCGAACCGAAAGACGGCGGCGGCCGGGATTCCCTCTTTCCACACGACAGAGGGGTGCGCGCGGGCGGCGGGGTACCTCTCGCGCTACGCCGAATTCGCCGCGGGCCGGCGGGTGGAGAAAGAAGCGTCCCGGCTCGAAATTCCGGAAGCGGCGCGCGGATACATAAGAGAAGGGACGCTTGGCGAGGTGGGGAGTCTCGCGCTGGCGGAGGCGTTCGGCGTTCGAGTCGTGCCCCGCCGTCGATGCGGGGATGAGGCGGAAGTGCTCGCGGCGGCGGGGGAGCTGGGCTACCCTGTGGTGCTGAAGGTTTCCTCGCCCGACCTGCCGCACAAGACCGAGCGCGGGCTCGTGGCGGCGGGGCTGGCGGACGAGGGGGCGCTCGGTGAGGCGTTCTCTGAAATGCGGCGAAAGCTGGAAGAGGCGAACCCTCAACGGGTGGACGGTTTCCTGGTTCAGAAGATGGTGACGGGGGGAGAGGAGTTTCTTCTCGGGGCCGTGCGCGACCGCCAGTTTGGGAATTTGATCACCGCCGGGCTGGGCGGCGCGGCCGCCGAGGCCATGGGAGATATCAGCGTGCGTCTTGCCCCGGTTTCGCGCCGGGAGGCGGAGGCCATGCTGGACGAGCTTCGCGGGGCTCGGCTGCTGGCGCCCTTCCGGGGCCGCGGGCCGCTCGACCGGGGAGCGTTCGCCGAGACCATTGTCCGCTTCGGCCAGATGGCGGCGGCGTTGGGGGAGAGACTCGAGGAGGCCGATATCAACCCGGTTTTCGTCCTCTCCAAGGGCGGCGGATGCCTCGCGGCGGACGCGCTTTTTGTCCTGAAATGACCGGCGGCCCTCCTCCGATTTCTATACGCGCGTCTTTTTCAGCGAGCCTATTTTTTCCCCCAGGACAGCGCCCAGTGTCAGCAGTTGGTAAAAGTGCGGAATCGGGTCGGCCAGGGAAATATTGGAATGGACGTTTTTCCGGTGAAGAAGCTCCTTCACGGTTTGGAGTTTATGAGGTGTCTGCCATAGATGGCCGAGCTCGTTCATCAGGGTCCAGCGAAACTCCAGGCCCAATTGATAGTCGAAACATTCTTTCACCGGCTCGTTTAACGCCAGGCGGTAAAGCATGTACGGAAAGCTGACGCCGCTTCGGGTGGATATCTCGTTCGTTCCCGCCAGTCTGGCGTTGAAATCCAGAAGTTTCGGGATGCCGTCCTTTCTGTCCCGGCGGAAGTCGAGATGCGCCACCCCGTGATAATCGAGATTTTTCAGGAATTCGATTCCCAGATTCATGAGTTCATCATCCCGAATCGTTCGGACCGCACATGGAGGCCCGTAGGGCAGAGGGTAGTTCCGTATGCTCTTGTAGACCGAACCCGCCAACGGCTTTCCGTTCACGAATAGGAGGGTGAGTTCGAGGTCTTCTCCTTCCAGGTACTCCTGAACGATGGGGAGATCAGGCATGCCGGTCAACATCCGTTCCAGCTCTCCGGCGTTGCGGGCTTTCTGGATGCCGGCGCCCCCGACGCTCTGGATGGGTTTGAGCAGGACGGGATAGGGGAGCTGGTCAGCCATTCCAAGGGCTTCTTCAAGCGATTGAGGCTGGAAGGTTTTCGGTATGGGAACCTGATATTGTTCCGCGCGTTTCATCAGAGAGTTTTTTTCCAGCAGGTGGCGAAAAAGGAATTGGCCCGGGCAGGGGACTACCTTGGTCAGCCGGGTGTAGGCCTGGAAATCGAAATAGAGCATCTCCCAGGAATCATCCATGAGAGGCAGGAAAACGTCGGGCTTCAACTCACGAATTTTGGCGAGGATGGTTTGGTTCGTGGCCTCCAGCCCGTTTTCCTTCGAGTACTTGAACCGATGGGTGACGTATTTCGAGGAGCCGACCCGGGTTTTGCTGTCCTCGCCCGCATAGACGGGAATGCCTCGGCTCCCGAAATCGCGAATGATATCCAGGCCGGTTCGGGAATGTCCGTCCATAATCATGATGGAAGGCATACTCATCTTTTGAATTCTCCATTCATCTCTCAATCTCCGCCGGATCTTATCAATTTGATTATAGCTAATATAGTTAAATTAATCAAATATTTTTCGGTCCCTTTCGCCGGGCGAAAAGGGAGAGTTACGGCAGAAACCCCTTTCTTGCCCCCTTTGTCCTGCCTGATGGGCTTTCCATCGCCATGGGCATGATTTTTTTGGATCCCCCATCGGGAAGGAGCGTTGTGGCCCCGGTGGCCAATGGCCGGGAGGTATGAAGAGGGAATTGTTTTTCTCCTGTAATTATTTGTGGATTCGGAATAGAATACACCTCATTAGCGTCTAATTCATATGTCTACGTATGAGCCTATCCAGATAGGTCTTATGTGGTGGCCGTTTGCCGGAGAGGGGTGAATTTGCCCAATCTGCTGGAAGTCCGGGATCTCAAAACCCAGTTTTTCACATCCTCGGGGACGGTCCGTGCTGTCGATGGCATCTCCTACGATGTGGAGGAGGGGGAGACGGTTGCGCTCGTTGGCGAATCCGGCTGCGGCAAGTCTGTCAGTGCACTCTCGATCCTCCGGCTTATTCCGAATCCCCCCGGCCGCATCGTCGGCGGCAGCGTCCGCTTCATGGGGCAGAATCTCCTCGACCTGAATGATGAGGGGATTCGCCACGTGCGCGGCCGCCAGATCTCGATGGTATTTCAGGAGCCGATGACCTCGCTGAACCCCGTCCTCACCATCGGCCTCCAGCTGACCGAGATGATGGAGCTTCACCTCGGTCTGAACAACGAAGAGGCCACCCGCAAGGCGGCCGAGTACCTGGATATGGTCGGAATTGCCGATTCCAAACGCCGTCTCAAGCAGTATCCCCATCACCTGAGCGGCGGCATGCGCCAGCGGGTGATGATCGCGATGGCGCTCTGCTGCGAGCCCCGGCTCATCATCGCCGATGAGCCGACCACGGCGCTCGACGTGACCATTCAGGCGCAGATACTGGAGGTCATGAAAGACCTCAGCCAGCGCCTCGGCGTGGCGCTCATAATCATCACGCACAACCTGGGCGTCGTCGCCCGCTACGCGGATCGCGTCAACGTCATGTACGCCGGGAAGATCATCGAACGAGGCAACGCCCGCGACATCTACAAGAATCCGCGCCACCCCTACACCCTGGGCCTTCTCCACTCGGTGCCCCGCATGGACCTTCCGCGCAAGGAAAAGCTCGATCCCATCGACGGCCAGCCGCCTGACCTGACGAAACTACCCGAGGGGTGCGCCTTCCGGGTCCGTTGCCGGTATGAAGTAGAAAAATGTGGTGTCGAGGTGCCACATTTAGAATCAATCGGAACCGGCCATCTGTCGGCCTGCTGGCAAAAGAACGATCTCCACAATGCGGCCGCCGGGGTGTCCTCATGAGAGCGGAGACCTCCACTCTGAGACCGAACCCCTTCTCGAACGGCGGGAGCGGGGAGACACTCGTCGAGGTGGAAAACCTGAAGATGCACTTTCCGATCACGGAAGGCGTCTTCATTCAGAGGATCTCGGGTCTCGTCAAGGCTGTGGACGGGGTGAGCTTCCAAATCAAAAAGGGCGAGACGCTTGGGCTCGTCGGAGAATCCGGTTGCGGGAAGACGACGACAGGCCGTTGCATCCTCCAGCTCGAAAAGGCCACGGCGGGGTCGATCCGGTTCGACGGTGTCGATCTCACTGCCCTTGATGAACGCTCTCTTCGCGAGATGCGCCGCAACATTCAGGTGATTTTCCAGGACCCTTACAGCTCATTGAACCCCCGGATGAAGGTTGGTGAAATCATCGGCGAGCCGATGTACGTCCACGGCGTCGAGCCGGACAAAAAGGCCCGCCGCGCCCGCGTGCGCGACCTGCTCACCACCTGCGGCCTCAGGCCCGAGATGGACGACCGCTATCCGCACGAGATGAGCGGGGGACAGCGCCAGCGGGTCGGCATCGCCCGCGCCCTCGCCCTGAACCCCCGGTTCATCATCTGCGACGAACCCGTCTCGGCGCTCGACGTTTCCATCCAGGCGCAGGTCATCAATCTGCTCGAAGACCTGCGTGACAAATTCGACCTGACCTATCTCTTCATCGCGCACGATCTGAGCGTCGTCCGCCACCTGTGTCACCGGGTGGCGGTGATGTATCTGGGGAAAATCGTCGAGTTGGCGGATTGCGACGAGTTGTACGATAATCCCCAGCACCCTTATACGAAGGCGCTCCTTTCGGCCGTGCCCGTCCCGGACCCGGAGGTGGAGCGAAAGCGTCCGCGGATTATCGTCTCGGGAGAGGTGCCGAGCCCGATCAATCCGCCAAGCGGGTGCGTGTTCCATCCCCGGTGTCCCATTGCGGTGGAGACCTGCCGCCGTGACATTCCCGAGCTTCGGGAGGTGTCCCCGGGCCACTGGGCGGCGTGTCCGCTGGTGTAGCGAGGAGTCTTAACGGCAAGCCCGGCACGAGACAGGGAAGCCGCTGATATTGGAGTTGATTTGATCATTCCCCCGTAATTCACTTCATGGAGGAGGAAGGTAAAATGAAAGCAATGCGATGGAAAACGGTTATCGCTCTGGCATTGATCGCCGTATTCGCGATCTTCGCGGCTGGTTCCGCCAGTGCGGCGCCGAAGAAGGGCGGAGTCCTGAAGTTTGTCGTGGGCAGCAAGATTCCCTCTTATGACGCCCATGTCGAAACGACCTTCGGCATGATCCACCCGATCCGGCCCTTCTACAGCTTGTTGATCAGGGTGAATCCGAACAACCCGTCCTCGCCGACTGATTTTGTGTGCGACGTTTGCGAGGGCTCAATTCCGACGCCGACCGAGGAGAGTACGAAGTACACCTTCAAAATCCGCGATAACATCTGGTTTCACGATGGCCAGAAGTTGACGGCGGCCGACGTCAAGGCGACCTACGACAAAATCATATCCCCGCCGAAGGGCGTTGTAAGCGCACGAAAAGCTTTCTACACCATGGTGGAGTCGGTCACGGCACCGGACAAGAACACCCTGGTGTTCAAGCTGAAGTACCCGTCCGGCGCTTTTGTTCCGGCCCTCGCCTCGCCGTTCAATTTCATTTACAGGAAGGCGGACCTCGACAAGCACGGCTACACCTGGCACAAAAAAAACGTCAACGGTACAGGCGCCTTCCGTTTCGTGCAGCACAAGCCGGGCGCCTTCGTCGAGGGTAAGCGTTACGCAAAATATCACCACAAGGGCAAGCCCTACCTGGACGGCTTCAGGGCGATCTCGGCTCCTAAAATGTCGATCCGGCTCCAGGCAATCCGGGGCGGCCGGGCGTCCATCGAGTTCCGCGGCTTCCCGCCCAAGGCGCGCGACGATCTGAAAAAAGCGCTGGGCGGTAAGCTCAAAGTTCAGGAGAGCGACTGGAACTGCAACCTGATGATCACCCCGAACAGCAAGCGCGCACCCTTTAACGATGCGCGTGTCCGTCGGGCGCTCACTCTGGCCGTGGACCGCTGGGGCGGATCGAAGTATCTTTCGCGGATCGCCATCGTCAAGACGGTGGGCGGTATCGTGTTCCCGAAACATCCGTTCGCCGCGACGAAGGCGGAGCTTCAGAAGATCGCCGGCTACTGGCCCGACATCAATAAGTCGCGCGCCGAGGCGAAGCGGCTGCTCAAGGCGGCGGGGGTGGACCTGAGCAAAACCTACATCTTTAACAACCGCGGGGTGGACCAGCCCTACCGGGTCGTGGGCACCTGGCTCATCGATCAGTGGCGGAAGGTGGGCCTCAAGTTCAAGCAGGAGGTGAAGCCTTCTCCCGCTTTTTATGACTCGCTGCGGAAGAAGAAGGACTGGCACGTGAGCATCGACTTTAACTGCCAGTCGGTCATCAACCCGCTAGTGGACGTTTCGAAATTTCTTTCCAACGACGTTTCGGGCAGCCAGCACGCCCAGTATCAGGACCGCACGATGGACAAGCTCTACGATCAGATGAACAGGGAGGCGGATCCCGCGAAGCAGCGCGAGATCATGCGGAAATACGAAAAGCGCGCGCTCGATACGATGGCGCATCAGTTCGTCACACTATGGTGGTACAAAATCAATCCGCACCGCAGCGATGTGAAGGGCTGGAAGATCGCGCCGAGCCACTACCTGAACCAGTCGCTCGATCAGGTCTGGCTGGATCAGTAGCGGCTTTTATTCGCTAAAGCCGTCCCCGCCTCCCCCTGTAACGGTGGGAGGCGGGGACGAGAGGCGGAGATCATTCGTGTACAAGTACATCTTGAAGCGGATTCTTTTGATGATCCCGACCATAGTCGGTGCGGCCGTGATCGTCTTCTTCTTACTGCGGGCCATTCCGGGCGACGTGTGCGAGCTCCGCATGGCTGGGTCGGGGCTCTATGCGGATCCCGAGGCGATCAAGATTTGTCAGCAAAACCTTGGAATCGATCAGCCGCTGTACATCCAGTTTTTCGATTTTGTGTGGGGTTTCATGACGTTCGACCTCGGCGAGTCGATGTGGACCGGAAAGTCCATCACCGAGGAGATAGGCCTCCGCTTCGAGCTCTCGCTCCAAGTCGCCATCATGGCGACGCTGACGGCCACGGTCATCGCCATACCGCTCGGTACGATCTCGGCCATCAAGCAGGACACCTGGGTCGACTACGTTGTCCGCATTTTCAGCATCGCGGGAATTGCCATGCCCTCGTTCTGGCTGGGGATCCTCATCATCCTGGGGCTCCTGATCGCCACCCAGAAAGTCACCGGAACCCCCTGGATGCCTCCCATCGAATACACGCCTATATGGGTTGATCCGTTTGCGAATCTGTCCCAGCTGGTATGGCCCGCCATGGCGACGGGCTACCGCTACTCGGCCGTGGCGACGCGGATGACGCGATCCGCCCTGCTCGAAGTGCTGCGGGAGGACTACGTGCGCACGGCACGGGCCAAGGGGCTGTTCGAGAAGCTCATCATCAACCGCCACGCCCTCAAGAACGCGATGCTACCGGTGACGACGGTCATCGGCCTGGAATTCGCCTTTCTCATGGGCGGGCTCGTCGTCACCGAGCAGGTCTTCAACCTGAACGGCCTCGGAAAGCTGTTCGTGGAATCGGTGCTCAATTCCGATTATACGGTGACGCAGTCGCTGGTAATGCTGGTGGCGGTCGTGTTCATTCTGACGAATTTTGTGATCGATATCTTATATGCGTGGCTCGACCCGCGAATTCGGTATGCCTAGGAGAGCCAATTGATGGCCGTTTCGGAAATAACCGTCGAGGAAGTTGCAGCCGAACGAAACGAACCCTCTCACCGGAGGGCGCTCCGCGATTGGATTTGTCGCAAGCCACTCGGAGCTGCCGGCGCATTCGTCGTTTTGTTCTTTATTTTTCTCGCCGCCGTGGCCGAACTCATCACGGTCTACGACCCGGTGGCGAACTCGTTCGAGAGCATGCATGTTCCTCCCGGAGCGGCACACTGGTTCGGTACGGATCAGTTTGGAAGGGACATCCTGACGCGGATCATTTTTGGAGCGCGGACGGCGCTCTTAGTAGGATTTTTGGCCTCTGTCGTCGGGTCCACCCTGGGCCTCGTGCTCGGTGTGACGAGCGCTTATTTCGGCGGGCGCTTCGACCTGATCTTTCAGCGGATCATGGATGTCTTCATGTCTTTCCCGCTGATCATCATGGCCCTCGCCGTAGTCTCGATTTTCGGGACGGGGATCCAGAACGTCATTCTGGCCATCACGATACCGTTCATCCCCCGCTGCGCCCGCGTCGTGCGCTCGAGCGCGCTCGCCGTGCGGGAGATTCCCTACGTGGACGCGGCCAGGACGCTCGGTTTCGTGCACACACGAATCATCCTGCGCCACATGGTCCCCAACGTCATGGCGCCCTATCTCATCATGCTTACCACCTTCATGGGCCAGGCCATCCTGCTCGAGGCATCGCTCTCCTACCTGGGCCTGGGGGTCCAGGAGCCGACACCCGCCTGGGGGCTCATGCTTCAGGGCGGGGCGGAGGAATACGCCGAGAGCGCGCCGTGGATTCCCATCTTCCCCGGCCTTGCGATCACGACGGCGGTCTTCGCTTTCAATCTATTCGGCGATGCCTTGCGCGATACCCTCGACCCGAGACTGCGCTCGGAGTAAAGGACCCTTCTGGAATTATTTTCCGAATATTTTTTCGTGGTGCCCCGGGCTATTCCGGGGGCAAGTATTTGGATTCGACCTCCCGAACCGCGCCGTAGCCGGCCAGGTCGAACCGCTGGGGGTAGGAGAGCATCCGCCTCTCGAGCGCTTCCAGGGAGCCCGTTTCGCGGAGCATCTTCGAGGCCTCGCGCATGGCGAAGGCGGATATTCGCTGGAGGTCGCCCGGATAGACGGCGAGCTTGAAGCCCATCTCCGCCAGCCGGACGAGAGAGAGCTTCTCGGCGGCCCAGGCCATGATCAGAAGACATGGCGCGTCGATCTCTCGGGGAATACGGGCGAGTTCTTCCTCTCCTTCCGGCGCGGTGAGGAAGAGGATGTCGGCCCCCGCCTCCCGGTAGGCCTGCCCGCGCCGGATGGCCTCATCGATGCCCAGCGACTCGCGGGCGTCGGTCCGGGCGACGATGACGGTATCGGGATCGCGCCTCGCCTCGCAGGCGGCGGCGATCTTGAGGCACATCTCTTCTGTGTCGATCACCTCCCTTCCCGAAAGGTGGCTGCACTTTTTGGGCGTTACCTGATCCTCGAACTGGATTCCCGCGGCCCCGGCCCCTTCGTATTCGCGCACTGTCCGCGTGACGTTGACGGCGTTGCCGTAGCCCGTGTCCGCGTCCGCAATGACCGGATTCGGGACGACCGAGGTGATCCGCTTGCACGATTCGGCCATCTCGGTGAGCGTCAGGAGCCCCACGTCAGGCATGCCGTAGGTTCCCAGCGACACCCCCGAGCCCGTCATGTAGAGCACCTCGAAGCCCGCCTCGGCGGCAATCTGAGCCGAAATTCCGTCGTAGACGCCCGGCGAGGCGAGGATGCCGGGCGCCGCCAGCAGTTCGCGAAGCCGTTTGGCGGGGGTGGTCATGATTTCTTTCCTCCGTTGGCCGCTTTTCGGGCGGTGATGACTTTTTTGCCATGTTCGACGAGTCCGCCCGCCTCGATGATCGCCATAAGGAAATCCGGCAGAGGAGGGAAGTGGAACGATTGCCCGTCTTGAAGTGAGATGGTTCCCTCCCGGGTGTCCACGGTGATGTGATCCCGATCGACGATGGCGTCCACTGCCTCCGGGCAGGTGAGGACGAGGAGACCATAGTTG
>CAMYJL010000091.1 GCA_947258645.1 uncultured Nitrospinota bacterium | reverse complement strand
CCCTTGAAGCTGGCCGCCCAGAATGCAATGGATGTTGAAGTCGAGATTGCTTTCTACGAGAGCCTTCTTGTCTTCCTTTGAAACGCGGCGTATTTGCTCGGCGATGGCATTAACCGCCTGATAAAGATGATCGTGGTGACGGTCCAAGCTCATCACCTCTTCGTCGAAATAGGTGAGGACCTTGTCAGTCAGCGAGCGGAGGCCGGATGTCATCAAAAACATGGAGCTTCCGTTTTCGGTATACGAAAATACCTTCCGTTTTTGTGTCATCTCGTTGCCCGAGAGGATACGGGTATCGGCGATTCCGACGAGGCCTTCTTGAACCTTGACACCCAAGCAATAGGTCATTTTCCAAATGCCTTTCTGCGCAAATTATCCTATGTGACCGAGAGGGCGAAGCGCAAAGAATGTCTCACAAATCGCCTCATCCAGCCGGTTCAGTTTTCCCTGTAGCGAGTCGAGAAACTCGTGCAGGCCACTCTCGATAATCTCAGAAGAAGAAGTGTACGCCAACTCTGACGACAGTTGCCCGAGGAACTGTTCCGCCTTATTCCGGTAAGCCCCCTGCGGGGTGCCCGTGATAGCGTGCAAGGATTGTTCGGCGTTTCCTAGGCAGAAGCGGACGGAACGCGGAAATTCGTGATCGAGAAGTAAAAACTCGACGACCCGTTCTGGCAAGATGCGTCCATATTTCTTCCGATACATTTCAAAGGCACCGATCGACTTGAGTACCGCTGCCCACTGAATGCCGTCGTAGGGTGTGCCTACATGCGAGATCGAGGGAAGGATCACGAAGTATTTGACGTCGAGAATTCGCGACGTCTTGTCGGCGCGCTCGATTGAGCGTCCGAGGCGCGAAAAATGGTAGCCCTCGCCGTGCGAATAAAGAGCGTGAACGATCCCAATGAATTGGTGACTCTCTTGCTTGATCTCGTCGAGAAGGTGGTGAGGCGATCCCAACACATGGGGAACTGAAGAAGCGTTGTTGACGAGGTGATAGAAGTCGTTGATTTGCTCCCACATTTCGGAGGTAATGGCGTCACGGATGGAGCGGGCGTTCTCGCGGGCCGCGCGCAGGCAGGACAGAATGGAGTTTGGATAATTCTTGTCGAAGAGCAAAAAACACGTTACCGTCTCCTGCGTTGGCTTCCCGTAATGCTCGGCGAAAAATTCGTCTTCGGCCGTGATTTGGACCAGCGGCGCCCATTGCTCCTGGAACGAAGAGGGCAGATCGAGCGTCATCTGGATGTTCACGTCAAGAATACGGGCTATGTTTTCGGCCCGTTCGAGGTATCGACTTAGCCAGTAAATCGAATCGGCCACGCGGCTGAGCATTCAATCCTCAATTTTTAAGTATGTAAATAAGGCCGTGCTTCAAGAAAGCGCCCAGGTATCCTTGCTTCCACCCCCTTGGGAGGAGTTGACAACCAGGGACCCCTTACGCAGGGCCACACGAGTCAGCCCGCCCGGCAAAACGTAGACTTCCTCTCCGATCAAAATGAAGGGTCGCAAGTCTACGTGCCGCCCCTCGCAGTGGTCCTCCACAATGACGGGGCAGCGCGAGAGCGCCAGAGTGGGCTGGGCGATGTACTTTCGGGGGTCCGCCTGTATACGCTCGGCGAACTCCTCGCGTTCTTTTTTGCTCGCATGAGGCCCCACCAGAAGGCCGTAGCCTCCCGACTCGTCCGTCGGCTTGACCACCAGCTTGTCGAGATGCGCCAACACGAACTTGAGGTCCTCCTCGCGTGAGCATACGTAGGTGGGAACGTTGGGCAGGATCATTTCCTCGTCCAAATAGTAATTCACGATGTCAGGTAAGTAACTGTAAATGGCCTTGTCGTCGGCGATACCCGTCCCCGGCGCATTGGCGAGCGCCACCCGGCCCTCGCGGAAAACCTGCATCAAGCCCTTCACCCCGAGGAGCGAATCTGCCCGGAATACGTCGGGGTCGAGAAAATCGTCGTCCACCCGGCGGTAAATGACATCCACGCGTTCGAAGCCGCTCGTCGTGCGCATGTAGACGAATCCGCTCGAGACTGTGAGATCGCGCCCCTCGACCAGTTCGATTCCCATCTGCCGAGCCAGAAAGGCATGTTCGAAAAAAGCCGAGTTAAACACACCCGGCGTCAGGAGGACGACCTTGGGCGTCGTGTCGGTTTGGGGCGCAAGATATTGAAGCGCTTCGAGCAGACGGCTGGGGTAATCGTCCACTGGCCGGATGGAGGAGGTCTCGAACAACTGCGGGAAGGTTTGCTTCATCACCCGCCTGTTTTCCAAAACGTAGGACACGCCCGAGGGGCAGCGCAGATTGTCTTCGAGTACGTAAAACTGGCCATCCCCGTCCCGCACGAGGTCTGTCCCCGTAATGTGGCACCAGATCCCGTGCGGTGGATTCAGTCCGACGCACCCCTCTCGAAACGTTTTGGAGGAGAAAACCAGCTCGGATGGAACTACTTTGTCGTTGATGATCTTGCGATCGTTGTACACATCGTGAATGAAAAGATTGAGTGCGGTTACCCGCTGCTGCAGGCCACGCTCGATTCGGTCCCACTCGGAAGCGTCGATAATCCTCGGAATAATATCGAAGGGCCAGATCTTCTCTGTACCCTCGTCAGAGCCGTAGACGTTGAATGTAATTCCCGAGTGCAGGAACGAGCTCTCGGCCGCTTCCTGGCGCCTGCGCAGCTCCTCGAGGCCCAACTCGCGAATTCGACCGGTCAACATAGCCGCCGCCGGTCGCGGCTCTCCTCCAGGCGAGAACGTCTCATCGAAATATCCTTCGGGGTCGTAATCTTGAAACATCGGAGATTCCTTTACTTATCAAAAACACAGTTACTTATGTCCAATTAAAGCTGTCCATTCCGTGAACTTATTAGAAACATGGAAGAGATAGGAAAACTCCTGACGCTCAACTTATACTGGACCTTTCACGGTCCTGTCCAAAGGGTGCCTCCCAATAACTAAAGACTATTAATTTTATTGGGAAATTTTGCGGGGAGGTTACATTGCAACACCCTGTTTCATTCACCCACGGCCATTTAGTTAGGAATTCGCCATCCAAAGTGTTTCCGTGTGTAAATTGTAGTATTTCTTTGGACACATTTTGGATACTTCAAAGAAAAAGGGTTGCGGAAAATTCCCGCAACCCTTTGAAAAAATTGGTGGTGGGTGCAGTATCCTGCGAACCCTTCTCCCCCTAATTCCCTGTTTAACAGGGAAAATACAGGGAATTTTTTCAAATTTGAGCCCTAAATTCTCCAGATTTTCGACGGATTTCCTGCCAATTCAATAACTTCTAAGAATTTCACCCAAAACTGGAACAGGGAATATCAGGGAATTAACAGGGAATTTGCTCCAAATTTCTTATCCAATAATGACTGGCCCAGACTTATTATCGGGGAAGGATTATCTCCATTTCTTTCGGTCAATTTAGTAATTCACCATTCACATGAGCCATGATGGAAATTTTGCATTACCGTTCTTTCCCATCAAGCTCCTGCATGATTTTTTGGAATTCAGGAGACTGTTTCAAAAGTTTCTCGGCAACGCGGCGGACCTGGTCCACCGTCTCTTCTGGCAAATCCAACCTTGTTGGGAGCGTTGTGAAGAATTTTCGCTCCGATTCATCTTTCAGCGAATCAAACGACAGGGCCACCAGGTGGACTTTCAAATCATCACACCAAGAACTCGGCATGTCCTGGCACCGCTTTGTTTTTATCACCTCCGCCCATTCGTTGAGCCTTCGCCGAAAGAGAAGAAGGGTTTCGAAACTGTAGTTGTCCACCATGGAACTGGTCGAGGCGTCCAGCATTTGAACGATCCCGCTGACGGAAGGACGTCTCGGCCAATCTTTTTCGGGACTCGATTTGGCATCGGCAACAATAATCACGACTCGGCGCACCTTCTCCAGGCCTTGTTGCTTCAAGCGTTTCCATGGGTTTTTCGCCGTGTAAGTCGTAATCGCTGTTCGAAGACCCAGGTTGTCCGAAACGCCGCCATCCAAAAGATGAATAAATTTCGTTTTCTCGGGGTCCCGATATTTTTGAACTATCTTGGCCAAATGGAAGCGACGAGAAAACGGATCTCGCCGGTCCAATTCTTCCTT
The DNA here is from genome assembly GCA_947258645.1 of uncultured Nitrospinota bacterium. Taxonomy (GTDB): domain Bacteria; phylum UBA8248; class UBA8248; order UBA8248; family UBA8248; genus CAMYJL01. Next base: position 6,379 of record CAMYJL010000091.1, on the reverse strand, counting down.
TACCCATGGAGGAAGCTGATAGTCGCAGCTGCCTGCGTAGCTCCGCAACGAAATGGGCGTAAAAACGACTGGAAAAGCCGAAGATGCCGTCACCGCCCTTGAAATCGGAAATTTGGAAATATCGGAACATATCGCATCAAAATAATCCTGGTTAAAAGTAAACCCAAAGCCGTTGCTCATGTCTGTCGCGTTAATGGAAATGAAGGGCTTTCCTTTCGCTTCGAGGTCGCCAAAGGTTTTGCCTTCGAACAGGATCTCATCGTAGTAGTCCGCCGCCAGATCCGCGCGGCTATATCCTTCTGAGAAAAGCCGAAACCAGTTAACGGGAGAAAGAATCCTCCCCAAAATGCCCGCTTCGATGTCTCGCTTTAAAAATTTCTCTTCAAAATCATCGAATATTCGTTTCCCGAAAAGGGCGAAATAGGCCGCCGTAAAGCTCCCGCCGGAGACAGAGGAGATCGAATCCACCTCATCCAGAAGCCGGCGGCGCTTTCCATCCCATAAGATTTCAGTCTTTTTGAGTTGTTCGAGCAACCCAAAAGAGAAAGCAGCTGATCGGGTACCGCCTCCCGAGAAAGCCAATCCGACCCAGAGTGTGTTTGAATTCTTTTTGTCCTCAACCGCTCGCTCCTTGTAGCCAGTTGTGCGGTCGGATTTTTGGAGCGGGGCATTCACCGTATATGAGGCGCAACCTGAAATCAGTGTGGCGAGAAGAATGGCACTGACTTTCAAGAAGGGACTCCAAAAGCGGTGATGATGTTTCCGTGAATTTTGACGCTTTGATGAATCCAATGGAGCGCTCCTGGGCGATAATTGAAAACGACATTTCCAAGTAGACGGACTGGTACCCTGCTCCTATCCCCTGTGCGACCCGGCGGACCCTTCGGGCGGATAGTCGAGGGTGTCCAGGATCTCTTGCCGATAGTTGGAGGTAAAATCCGGAAACGGCAAGGCGTTGGCGGCAATCCATTCCCGCACCTGATTCTCGGCGGCCTGCTGCCGTTCCGGGTCGAGCCCGGAGTCGCGGGTGTGATACACAGTTTGCGACGGAAAAGCGAACGACGTTCCGGCCTCCTTGACAATCTCCATGATCCGCAGGACCACATCTTCCTGAACGGCGAGAAAATCATCCAAGTACCGGGTTTTGACATAGGCGAAAATTTCGAGGTCCAGGGAAGACGATCCGAAACCAATTGCCCGCACCCGCATCTGGTCCTCGACAATGCGTGGATGCGCAATCAGCATCTTGCGAAGCTCACCAAGCACCAGGCGAAACTGATCGGGCGTTGTTTCGTAGCGAAGGCCAATGATCTTTCTCAAGAGCATTCGGTCGCGCCTCGTCAGGTTGACGATGTGCATGTTGGAGAACTCGGCGTTGGGAATGGTCGTGATCGTTCGATCCACACCCCGGATGCGGGTGGACCGGAGGCCTATCTCCTCGACGGTGCCGAGGCGCCTCCAGTCGAAGGTGGGGTCCTCGCCAAAACGGCATAAATCTCCGACACGAACCGGACGGTCGGCGTAGAGATTGAGGGTGCCCATGAAGTTTTCGAGCGTGCTTCTCGCCGCCAGCGCCACGGCAAGGCCGCCCACACCGGCACCGGCAACCAGTCCATACACCGGAATTCCGACGTCGTTCAAAACACGGACAACAAGCACAAACATCACAACGAAGCCGATTACTCGGGCGCCGAGGCGGATGAGATGGGCGTCCAGGCTCTCAGGACTGATTCGCGGCGAGGCGATGATGGCCTCGGCAATCGAACGCGCAGCAATCCACACCACCCAAATCAACGCTGCACTGGCGGCAAGCTCGATGTAGTAATCGGGCCATCCAGCCAAGGAACCCGTCACATTGATCTGCCAATGGAGAAAATACCGAACGAGCGGCACGAGGATGAGAATGGCCAGGGGCGCGCTGAGATCGCGAAGGGATGAACGCAAGGAGCCATCCCTGGACCCGCGCCGGGACCAGCGAAAAATCGCCATCACCGCTACGAAGTAGAGCCCGAACAGCAGCAGCACGGCCAGCCACTTCCACGCCACCTGGCCGAGGATGGGGGTGTTGGCCCAATTCGGAAGCGCCTCAACCCACGCCAGCGGAATCATCCATCCCGTAAATAGCTGCGCAGCCCGGTACAGATTCTCTGTCGGCACCGGACGCAGGTAAGGCTGTGTACGTACTGATTCGAAAAATTCCTGCGCCCGCGCTACCGTGTCCGGGCTGAAAAGGAACTCGCCGGCACGGGGTCCCCCTTCCACCCGGGCAATAATTATCTCGGTGCCGGGGATGCGCCACCGCATTGGCAGCTCGGACTGTTTGGCGCCCACCCTGTCGGCGGGAGGACCTGGAATCTGCTTCAGGTCCGGTAGCTTCAGGCGGGCAATGACATCCCAGATCAGCATGAAGTTTTCGTCAGCGACCGTTTGCCGGGCAGCCGAGGAAATCTGGCTCAGATCCAAAAGACGCCAAGCCTTTTTCAAAACCTGGGATAACGCGGCCTGCGTGGCTGGACTCGGTGACAAACGGTATTCGATATAGCGGCGGGATACTTCCTGGGTCAGGACCAGAAAACTATTGATCGTCGCCCGGGGACTCGATGTATCCGAGGGCTCGAGGGGGTTTTGGGCGACAGCGTTGGCTGCCATCACCAGAACCAGCAGGACGACCACGAGCCCCCGGATGAGCACGCCACCTGGTCGCGAGATTGTTGTTTTTGATTTTCCCCTTTTTTCGGAAAAGCGTAGAGCTGCTGGGACGTCGTGACCGAAACGTTGGCAAGTTAGATTCCGAAGGCTAGAGCCAATCCTGTCATCCATAACTTCCACATTATTCTCCCAGGCCTTCCTCAGTCCATTTTTTTCCCAATTGATTCATTTTTCTCAACTGTGTAGGTCAGCTCAAAGAAGTGGTTTCAAGTCTCTCTTTCTTCCCAGACGGGATATACATACCTCCTGAAACATCCGAACGATCCGAGGAAGCCCAAAAAATATTTCATCACTTTCGATATTTACTTCGTGATCTTCGTAATTTTCGTCCCCTGAATGCCAAGGCCGGCCATCAGGCCCTTCTGGTCGAAAAAGAAAAGATAAATGGCATTCTGAAGTTTCGTCGTTGAAAGGGTTGTGGCGAGACCTTTGTCGACCACGACGATATTGGGCGCGGTGCCCAGTTCCCAACCACCGCTTTTGTCGAGATACTTGAGAGACGGCTCGGTCATGAAGAACATGGCGTAGGCAAATTTCTGCAGGCCGGCCTGGAGCCCCCACGATGCGGCCACCGTGTTATAGTACCCGACCGTCTTGCCGTTTTTGCGCAGCGCCCCCTCGCCATATTGCCCCCCGACAATAAAGCCTCCCTTGACAATCCCCGGGAATACGAGAATTCCCTTGGCCTTTTTTCCCAGTTCCTTGGCTTTGGGATTTTTGGCGTAGAGATCTTTCAGCCCCTGGGTAACCTCGCGGTCAATCTCGGCGGCCGATGCGGCGAGGGCCGGCCCCGGCGCGAGCGCCCATGCAAGTGCCGCCATGGCGATCATGACCGCGATCAGAAAACGAGAATACATTTTCATCATTTGTCTCCTTTAAGTGAAAAATTCCATTGGTTCAGGCGCGCGGCCTGCCCCTAGAATTGAATGGAAAATCCAATGATCGGCCCGTGGAGCGTGACATCCCATTCAAACTTGTTGCTGCCGCTTCCATCTTCGTAGTCCGCGTACCACCAGCGGTATCCGGCCAGGAGCATCGCCTCCTTCTCCCACAGCTTGAACCTGTAAACCGCCTCACCAACAATGTTCCAGGAAAAATCCGATCCCACGCCAAAACCGCCCACGTCCCCGCGGACGTTCAGGGCGACTTCGTGTGTGATACCGAGAGTGGCGCGCCCTCCCACGATGGGGTCCACCCATTCTTCGCTGCCCTTGATAGTATTCCTGAAGCCGAGTGGCCCCTGCCCTTTAAGACTTAATTTTGCATCGATGAAGGTGTAGCGGCCGCCGCCCATCAGGTCGAGGGAAAGAATAAGACCTCCGTCCCTAGTGGGGCTGGACAAGGACCAGTCCCCCAGCCGGTAAAACGCTCCAAACTCCACAAACCCCAACTTGAGGGAGATTTTGTTGTCCGTGAGCCTTTTATCCACGTCGTCCGAGACTTTGGCATACATGATTTCGGTGAAAAACGAGAGGCGGCGCTTGCTCAACTCCAGGTGAATGAACCCTGCGAAGTCGAGGATGTCCAGGATGTCTGAGAACTTCATGTCAACCACGGATTTCTGGCCCTTGGTCGTTACGTGACCGTCCATTCCCACCAACCATCCAAATGGGATTACGCGTAGCTCCCACTCTTCTGAGACAGGAAAGGCAGCACTGGAACTTTCCTTGACCTGCACGGATTTTTCCTTCCCCGCGGCAGCCCCCGCCCCCCCCGGAAGCAAGCAGACCAGTATCATGAGCATAGCCGCGCCTGCCTGGATTCGCGTTCGAATAGCTGCAGGCATGACCATACCCTCCAATTTCTCGGTTTCCTGAAAATGAATCCGCGTCTTCCGGGTTCGGTCGGGTACCGCTGCCGGAATCAGGCATCTTCGCGTGTCTATAAGGCCAAGCGCGCTCGCAGGCCGAAGACCCAAATCGTATCCTCCTCCGGGTTGAGCGCCGGGTTGATCAGCAACTGCACGTCCGGCGTGATGGCGAGTTCCTTCGTCACCTGCAAGCGGAAATACACCTCCATTGCATACTGATCGTCCAGACCGGAGCCGAACACGGCTTCGTTGGGCACTCCCCAGTTCGCCCCGAATCCCAGCAGGTGGCCAGCGCCGGGCGCCCCGATACCGTTCGGCGCGTAGCCGCCCCCGAGGCTTACGGATTTCTCCAGGAGGCTTCCGCCGTCTTCCGCAAACCCGCCTCTGGCGAACAGCAGCCATTTTTTGCCAACAGTATGCGAAAAGGACAAAAATGCCCCCCAGCCGTCTTCCACGCCGATTTCATCGCGTTCGTCGGCATGCCAGAGGGTCAGATGGATGTTGTCGAGGTAGTACTGCTCCTTGCCGGATCCGCTCCAGCCGAGTTCCACATGCTTGAAGAACTCATGATCGTTCCAGAACGTGTCGAAGCCTTCGAAGGGGTCAGTGGGATCCGAATTCAGGTCTTCGAACCCGGCAATCAGGTAGACGTCGTCAGTCAGCCACCCCCCGGCTCCGATGCCCAGGGATGCGTCATCCGGCAGGTCCATGGTGGCGGCGCCGATGCTGAACACGAAATTGTAGAAGTCGGTCCAGGGACTGGTAAGCGCATACACATCAACCCAGTCGGTCACATCGAGGAAGCCGGCGGCAATGCCGAAGCCGTTCTGCCACTCGTGGTTCCAGTACAGGTTGGTCAGGTGCCAGTCGCCGCCCTCGTCGCCGTAGGGAATGCCGATGAAACCGGCAGCACCCAGGCTCTCCAGGGCAAAGGCGCTCGGCTGGTTGTCCGTATACCGGTGGCGATGTTCCACCAGGTAGACCAGCGTGCCGGTGGAGCTGCCGCCGCCGCGGCCGAGGAGTTCCCAGAATCCGGAGAAGCGAAACACGGCGCTGGCGGCATCGGAGTCGGTGCCCGGAAGGCTGTCGCTGGCCTTCAGGTAGATCGGGTAGTAGTCGGCTTGGTAGATGTACCCGTACTTTTCATACAGGCTGTCCTTCCAGGCGTAGTAGGGCTTCATGAATTCCAATTCGAACAGGGTGTCCCCGATCGCCCGGTCCAGCAGGATCCGGTTCTCGGTCTGGCTGGGGCCTTTCAGTGATGATCGTTGCTGACCGTCGACCGGTTCCGAAGCTTGGGCGAATCCGGGCAAGGACACAATCAGCAGCACGCCAAGGAAGGCCCACCACGGTACACGGGTATTGAATTCACTCCTCATGCGGTCCTCCGGCTCGGCTGTCCCGGGTGGGAAAGAAAAAGAACACGGGAAATCACCCTGGATCCTGCACTGGATGCAACCGGGCCGGGTCCGCCGTCTGCCGTCCTCCGGCCCGGGTTTTTCTGCTGGTGTCAATGTCGCCGCTTAGGCTTCTTTCACATTTGCTCGCACGTTGTAGCTTTCAGAGCCGAACCACTCCAGCATCCGTACGTTGACGTCGTCAGGGTGATCCAGCATCGACCAATGGCCACCTTGAATCATTTCAATACGGCACTCAGCATCAACAAACTTAGGTGTATCAATAGCTTGAGTCGGCCACAAGAACATATCTTGCTCAGGGTAAATCACCATAACCGGCACCGGAGTGTTCGGAAAGACCTTCGGATCTTTGGCCGTTGCCAGGTAGTCCAGAACCATAGGGTTGGCTATGTCATAGTTTAGCCATTCGATATGACCGGTTTCTTTGATTAGTCTCTTGACC
>CAMYJL010000090.1 GCA_947258645.1 uncultured Nitrospinota bacterium | reverse complement strand
CCCTTCAGTTCCTGCCGGGCGAGAGCGCCGATAGCCTTGGACTGACCGGGCGGGAAGTTTACGACATCGAGGGATTGGATGGAGGCGAGGCGAAGGAGGTGAAGGTCACGGCGACGCCCGAGGGCGGCGGCGCGCCGATCTTCTTCACAGCGCGCTCGCGCATCGACACACCGAACGAGGTGCTCTACTACCAGAACGGGGGCATCCTCCACTACGTCCTGCGCCAGCTGTTGAAAAGCGGAAAATAACCGCCGCGCCCCGAACGCAAAGACAAAACGCCCTCCCGGAGAGATTCGGGAGGGCGTTTTTTTTGACGGAAGTATCACGCCCCTGGAACCGGCAGGCGGAACCAGGCGGGCATGTGGTCGGAGACGTCGTGCTCCGCCCTTTCGATGATGGCGGTTTTCTGCGCGCCGGTCAGGCTCGAATACTTTTTCCCGTGGAGGGCGGTGGCGAACAGGTCGGTGAAGTTGAACACCCCGTAGTTGTACCCGTCCGGGCCCTCTTGGCCGGCGGTCTTGTTTTTCTTGTAGGTGGGAAGGCGGGGATCATGGGAGAAAAGGGCGATCTGATCGTAGGTCTGGTGCAGGCGGGCGTTGGTCCGCAGGGTTTTCCATTTGGGATGGGGGGTCAGGAGCGGAAAGTTCGCCTTGGCCGCCTTTTTGCTCTTGAGGCTCTTTTTGTTCAGGCTTTTTAAAAACGCGTCCACCTCCTTGCGCTTGACGTCGACTTTTTTGAATTCCAGGTTGCAGTCGCCCATCATCAGCAGGTTCTGGTGGTAGAGCTTGGTCCGCTGCTTGGCGCGGATGGTGAGCCATTCGATCAGGGCGTCGAACTCCGCCTTGCGCTCCTTGGGGTCGTCCCCGTAGAGGAGGTGGGCGTTGACGACGAGAAACTCATACGGCTTGGCGCTGCCGCGGCCGGGAATCTTGAACGAGGCGCAGTGGGGCTGGCGGATGAACGTCAGAAAGAGCGGCGGGGTGAATTTCGGCATCGCGGGGGAAGGATCCCCCTCCCTGGCGGCGGCTGCGACGTCTTTTCCCCAGGCCCGGAGGCTTTTGTCATGGGCCCTGGTCGCCTCGCCGAGCGTTTTGAGCACCTTGGAGCGGTCGTAGGTGATGTCGGAGGCGAGTTCGGTGCGCCCGATGCGCGTCCAGTTGAACAGAAACGCCAGCCGCTCGGCGTTGCCCCGCGCGCCGGGGAAGACGCCGGTCGTGTCCGAGATGACGAGCCCGTATTGGGGGCCCAGCCGGCGCTTGAGCTCCCGGATGCCCGCGAGGCTGGACATGACCTCCTGAACCGCCAGCAGGTCGAAGCGCTCGCAGATGCGCTGAAGAAAGTCCCATGCCTCGGGCGATCGGCCCTTCACGGTTCCCAGCTTTCGGATGTTGAAGGTGCCGATGGTGACGGACTTGCTGCGGCTCTCCGGCAAGCCGAATTTTTCGGCGGACGAATCCGCCAGCTTCATGATCTTTTTCCAGTCGGCCTTGGAGAATTTTTTCGTCGCCATGGGTGAGCCTCCGCAGATGGGCCATTCCGCGCGAAAGGGCCGCCGGGATGGCGCTGGCTGGACGGGCAAGTATTTTTATTTATGCAGTATATATCATATATGAATGGAAATGATTTTGGCCGGAATTCCTGGGGGCGGTCACCGGGCGCGCCCGGTCGTGCCGGCGATCGCCTGTTCCGCGCGGATGAGGACGCCCATGCAGGGGGGCCCTTGGATTCCTCTTTTTTTCCTCCGCGCACCTCGCCGCGGAGATTCTTCGGGATGGGTACCCCTCGCGGGTACACTTTCCCGGCCTGTATCCCCCAATGCGGGCGGCCCCATAGCTTCACGGTTGTTTTCCTCCGCGCACCTCCCCGCATTTCCTGTGGCGCACCTTTCGGATTCGTCCTTTATATTGGGGCCGGACGCGGACTGCGCCGCCGGCCGGAGAGCGGCTGGAAAGGGGGGGGCGTGACGGATAATGACGGATAATGAAGGATAAATGGAGAGGCGCTTGGGGCGAGCGGGGAGCGCCGGGGCGCTTTTCGGAAGTTTTTGGGATATTTCGGGAAAAAAAATCGGGGCCTTCCGGGCGCCAACCCGGAAGACCCCGGCTTTTTACGGCTTATGCCTTGGGCCCGGTCATCTTCTCGGGCCGGACGGCCTCGTCGAACTGCTCGCCGGTGAGGAGGCCGAGATCGACGACGGCCTCGCGCAGGGTGCCGTTTTCGGCGAAGGCCTTCTTGGCGACCTTGGCCGCGTTGTCGTAGCCGATGACGGGGTTGAGGGCGGTCACGAGCATGAGGGAGCGCCGGAGGTAGTCGTCGATGGCGTCCCGGTTGGGCTCGATGCCGACGGCGCAGTTTTCGTCGAAGGAGGCGCAGGCGTCGGCGAGGAGCCGGACGGAGTTGAGCAGGTTGAAGATCATGACCGGCTTGAAGACGTTGAGCTCGAAGTGGCCGCTCAAGCCGCCGATGTTCACGGCGACGTCGTTGCCCATCACCTGGGCGCAGACCATGGTCATGGCCTCGCACTGGGTGGGGTTGACCTTGCCGGGCATGATGGAGCTGCCGGGCTCGTTCTCGGGAAGGCGGAGCTCGCCGATGCCGCAGCGGGGCCCCGAGGCGAGCAGGCGAACATCGCTGGCGATCTTCATGAGGGCGGCGGCGAGGGTCTTGAGCGCGCCGCTGGCGAAGACGATGGCGTCGTGGGCGGCGAGGGCCTCGAACTTGTTCGGCGCCGAGCGGAAGGGCAGGCCGGTCATCTGGGCGATGTGGGCGGCGGCCTTGTCGGCGAATTCGGGATGGGTGTTGAGGCCGGTGCCGACGGCGGTTCCGCCGAGGGCGAGCTCGTAGATGCCGTCGAGGGTGGACTCGACCCGGGCGATGCCGTTTTCGAGCTGGGCGGCGTAGCCGGAAAATTCCTGGCCCAGCGTGAGGGGCACGGCGTCCATGAGGTGGGTGCGCCCGATCTTGATGATGTCTTGAAAGGCATCGGCCTTGGCGGCCAGGGTTTTCTGGAGCCGGCTGACCTGGGGGATGAGGCGGCCCTTGATCTGCTCTCCGGCGGCGATGTGCATCGCGGTGGGGAAGGTGTCGTTCGAGGACTGGGCCTTGTTCACGTCGTCGTTGGGGTGAACGGGCTTCTTGGAGCCCATCTCGCCGCTCGCCATCTCGATGGCGCGGTTGGCGATGACTTCGTTGGAGTTCATGTTGGTCTGGGTGCCGCTGCCGGTCTGCCAGACGACGAGGGGAAAATGCTCATCGAGCTTGCCCTCGATGACCTCGTCGGCGGCGCGGACGATCAAGTCGGCTTTTTCGGCCGGAAGGGTGCCGAGCTCTTGGTTGGTGAGGGCGGCGGCTTTCTTGAGGATGCCCAGCGCGCGGATCATTTCGCGGGGGAAGCGGTCGCCTCCGATCTTGAAGTTCATGAGGGAGCGCGCGGTCTGGGCGCCGTAGTACTTGTCCTCGGGGACTTCGATTTCACCCATCGTGTCGGTTTCGATGCGATACCCCATGGGTACCTCCTTGCTTTTTAAAGAGTTCGAGCTGCTGGATAAAATGTAGGATTCTGGCTTCAAAGCTGCAAAATTATGGCACAGATATTCTCCGTGGGGGAGGCCCGCGGCGGGGTCTGACGCGCAAATCGGGGCCGGTCAGGCTTCCCCCCGGCCTGTGAGGATTCCGGCGACGGCCCGGTAAAGCTCTTCTTTTCGAACCGGCTTTCCGACCACGAGGTCGAGTCCCGCCTCGGCCATCTTGCCGGACGTCATTTCGGTCTGCCACCCGGTCAGGAGGATCACCGGGGTCTCCGGCGATCCCGACTTGATTTCCCTGGCGGCGTCGGTGCCCGTCATGTCCGGAAGGCCAAGGTCGATGATGAGCAAATCGAAATAAGATCCCTTGAAGCTCTCGATGGCCTCGGCGCCCGAGCGGGCGATCTTGATGGAATAACCCGCTTCCTCCAGCAGCGCCCGGAGGATTCGCGCCATATTCGCCTCGTCTTCGACGAGGAGGATTCGAGCGGTACCGCCGATGGATTCCGCTTTCGCGGGCGCGGTGGGCTTCCGGTATTCCGAGGAGGGGAGGGTGAAGCTGACGGTGGTTCCGGTGCCTTCGGTGCTTTCGATATCGATGGTGCCGCCGTAGCGTTTCACGATGCCGAAGACCATGCTGAGGCCCATGCCGGTGCCCTCCTCGCCCTTGGTGGAGAAGAAGGGCTCAAAGGCACGCTCGCGAACCTCGGGCAGCATGCCCGCTCCGGTGTCCCGGACGGAGACGCGCGGGCCTTCCGGGGTGTCTTTGGAGGAAATTGTGATACGGCCGCCTTCGGGCATAGCGTCGAGGGCGTTGATGATGAGATTGATGAGGATTTCCTGAAGCTCGGTTTCCTCGCCGTCCACGACGGAATTCGCGGCATAGGGCCGGAGCGCCATTTCGATGGTGATTCCTTGGGTTTCGGCCTCGCTCTGCCACCGGGGCTTGGTCATCTCGGCGGCGTCGCGAATGACGTGGTTGACATCGGCATGGCCCAGCGGGCGATCTTCGCGCTTTCGGGCGAAGTCCTGGAGCCGCTTGACGGTGTGGGCGGCGCTCATGGCGGATTTCCGGATGATGTCGAGGTATTCCAGCGTGTCCGCATCTGTACCGGACCTCAACAATATCCTCTCCAGCACCTCCGCCCCGCCGTGGATGATGCCGAGAGCGTTGTTGAAATCGTGGGCGACGCCGGAGGAGAGGCGACCGAGGGCTTCGAGCTTTTGGTTCTGAATCGCACGATCTTCGGCCTGCTTTCGGACGGTGATGTCTTCGCCGATGCTAATCGTGCCGGCGACGTTTCCTTCCGAGTCATGCAGAATGGTGTTGTTCCAGGAGATTAGACGTCGGCCACCGGCCCGCGTAATTATTTCGTTCTGGAAGGATCGTTCAATCGTCTCCTGGGTGGTGTTTTTCAGAAACATTTGCCTTACTTCTTCCCTGACATCCGAGGGAACAAAGGTGTCGAACCAGTCGCTTCCTATGACTTCTTCATTTTTCCAACCAGTCAAATCGAGGAGAAAGTCGTTGCAGAAGGTGATGTTGCCCACCAGGTCGAGGCCAACGGAGATAAGCTGAACATTTTCCAGAATATTGCGATAGCGGCTTTCGGAAGCGCGCAGGTGTTCTTCCACGCGCTTGGCTTCGGTCAAATCTTTTGTGACGCCGGAGATGGCGATGGTTTCACCGTTTCTCCCTCGCACAGGTGAGAGGGTGACGCTTACCGGCACGCGCTTACCATCTTTTCGAATTCGAACGGATTCGAATCTGTAGGGATGTCCGAAGCGAAATAGGGCGGCGATTTTGGGCTCAAAGATATGGGTCCATTCATGACGCATTTCGGGGGGGACGATGATGCCGATGTTTTGGCCGAGTATCTCCTCTTCCGCGTAGCCGAAGAGATTTTGCGCGGCTTCATTGCAAAAGATGATTTCACGGCCCGCGTTGGTGATGGTGATTGCGTCTGCATTGTTGTCAACGATGCTTCTGAAAAAATCACGGGCTTGTTTCGCTTCTTCTTGGTTTTTTTCCCGCTCGATTGCTCCAACGGCCAGCTCGGCAAAGCTTTCGGCGAGCCTTTCGTCCTCGGGACTAAACTCATCTTCTGCCCGTTTCTCGGTGAAATAAAAATTTCCATAAATTCTGTCCTTCCATCGAAGCGGAACACCAAGAAAGGAGCGCATAGGAGGATGATTTTCTGGGAATCCGACCGATCGTGGATCTTGGCCCAGATCACTCACCCGCAAGGGTCTGGGTGTTTGGAAGAGAACCCCGAGAATTCCCTCCCCCTTCGGCGGAGGGCCAATTTTTTCACGGGTTTCTTCGTCAATCCCGCTCGTAAGGAATTGGACGATTTTGTCACCTGTTTCGTTCAGGACCCCCATCGCCCCGAACCGGGCACCAACCAACCGTGTGCCGATGTCTAGGATTTGCTGCAACACATCCGTAGATGACCCTTCAACGGGAGGAGATGGCGGGAGCGGGAACGGATTCCGTCCTTGGGAATCCGATGCTTCCAAATGTGCACCTTTCTCTGGGGGCTGCACCGGAGGGGTGTCGTTCATAAGAACCTCTCGCCGTTCGCTGATATGCCGCGGCCTGCTCACCATACCTCATCTTGGACAGGATACAGGAGGTGCAATCAACCGATTGATTCAGAGAAGCATCGTTGTTCTTGTCCTTTTTCGAAGGGAGAAGAGAAAAGTTTAGTGCGATGGCTGAAATAATTCACCACTCGAGAACGATCCTTCCGATCGGGTCGCCCGCGCGCAGATGGTTCATGGCGTCGTTCGCCTCCTGCATCGGCGCGAGATTGGCGATGATCGGCTTCACGCGGCCGGTGTTGACGAGACTGGCGGCGTCGCGCACGTCGCGGACGGTGTGATTGTGCGACGCGATGATCTGAATCCACTTGTAGACCAGTTGGGCCGGATCGATGGGGAAGGTCTGTCCGTAGTGATAGCCCAGGATAATTAGGCGTCCGCCCGGGGACAGCAGGTCCAGGCATTGCTGGAGGACGGGGGGAACGGCGGCGCCCCCGACGATTTCGAGCGCGACGTCCGCGCCGATGCCGTCGGTCATCTGAAGGACCGAATCGACCGGGTCGTCGGTGGCGGCGTTGATCGTCTCGACGGCGCCGAGCTCGCGGGCCTTCTGAAGGGCCTCGGGCTTTACGTCCACGCCGATAACTTTTGCCCCGAGATTTGTCAGAAGCTGGAGCGCGTGAAGGCCCAGGCCGCCGAGGCCGAAAAGGACGACGGTTTCGCCGAGCCCGACCCGGGCCATGCGGATGGCGTGGAGGGGTGAGGCGAGGGTGCCTCCGATGAGCGAGGCTCCCGAGAGAGGGACGTGTTCCTCCACCTTCACGAGGTTGCGTTCGGGGACGGCGACGTATTGCCCGAAGCCGCCGTCTATCTCCATTCCCATCCGGCCAGGGGTGTTCAGGCACATCTCTTCGTGTCCGACCCGGCACATCCGGCACCCCCCGCATGTCTGCTTGGCGACGACGACCACCCGATCGCCCGGCTGGACGGAGTCCACTTCCGAGCCTGTCTCAACCACCACGCCGGCGTTCTCGTGGCCGAGCATGAGAGGCAGGGGAGCGGATTTGATGAGTCCATCCACAAGCTTGAGATCGGTCGCGCAAAGACCGTTGGCTTTCGATTCCACGAGGGCTTCCCGAGGGCCCGGTTTCGGGTCCGGGACTTCCTCGTACGCCAGGGGCTTGCCAAATTCCTTGAGTACCATCCCCTTCATTGGGGTCTCCTTTCCGATTATTGGGTATGCACAATTTCGGATATCCGAAGACGATATCTACATGATAAGAGCGCGGAAGGGCAGTGACAAACCCTCCAGGGGAGAGGGAGGGTATTTCTCCCGGCCGGGGATCATGGGGTGTGAATTTAGGAAGAAAAGGAATTTGTTTTTATTGTCGAAATTCACGCTGCCGAGGCCGGGTGGAGGGACATCACGGACGGAATGACCAACATGAATTTTATTATTTGGATTGTCGGGTGCGGTTTTTTTCATGAACATCGTGGTTGCGCAACGCGTTCGTCTTGTGCGGTTTTTTTAGTGCGAGTCAATTTTGAAAATTGTACAAAAATGAAGTTGATCGATAATTTCTTGGACGAACTTCTAAGAAGTGAGGCCCGCCCATGGTATTATCGTTTGGCAGGGTTGGTGGCGTTTGATTCGTTTCTGGGATGTTGATTTGCAAATCTGAAGTTCATTTATATGAACTGATAAGTCGATAGCGGTCCGATGAAATTCGCAATCGGAGAGGAGAGTAATGTGAAGCAGGACTACAGCCAGGTCAGCATCGCTTCGGTGGGGAATGAGAATGTCACAGTCGAAGATCTCATTTTTCATCTCAAGATGGATCTGGGACCCAGTGTTGTTGATTCAGTCATTCATGAGCGGTTGCTGAAAATTGCATCGGATGAGATGGGAATCAGAGTCGAAGAGGATGAATTGCAGGAGGCGGCGGACGATTTTCGCCGGAGGAAGGGCCTGATCTCCGCTCAGGAGACGTTCGATTGGTTGTCCGATAACAGGCTTTCGATTGAGGAACTGGAGCGGAAGCTGGAAGACGACCTGATTCGCGAGCAGATTGTTTCGCGTATTGCGACCGAGGATGCGATTGAAGGAGTTTTTCTGGAGAACATCGCCGGATTTCAGCGCGCGAAAATCGGCGTTATCGTTGTGGAGCGGGAAAGAACAGCGAATGAAATCATCGATCAACTGGTCAAGTGCGAGGCCGATTTTGTTGAGCTGGCCCTGAAGTATTCCATCCTGAAGGATGTCGGAAAGAACGGGGGATTCATGGGGAACGTTTACCGGAATGAGCTTCCCTATGCAGTGGACGAGGCGGTTTTTGACGAAGATGCTCCGATGCTCGTAGGGCCCGTTGAGGTGGGCAGAAATTTTTACGTCGTGAACATATTTGAAAAGGCAAATGCGTGCCTGGATGAGACCGCCCGCGAAATATGCAGATGGATGTTGCTTGACGAGTTCATCCGTGAGAGAGCGCTCGAGGTTGGCGTGAGTATCCATATCCTGCCCGAGCCGCAGAATATCGATTCCGACTAAAACCGGTTTCATCCGGTTAAAACAAAACCCCGGGATTTTTCCGGGGTTTTGTCATGCTCCGAAATCAAACTCAGCTGAATGAAATTCCTGCATCGGGCGAACTATTTCAGGTTGAGCCGACGGAAATCCTTGAGATAGGCGCGGAGAGGACTTTTCCGAGAGGAGTTGCTGCCGGGTGGTTGAAGGCGCTTTTGAGTGCATCGATTCGTTGTATGCTGGCAACCGATTTGCGTCTCGTTGGTTTCAACGTCGCCCATTTCGGTTTTTTCCGTATCGAGATCTTCAATCCTAATCCTGACCATCAGATATCTCTTTATGCCCAATAATCGGAACGATGCCTACATTGTCCGGAAGAGGGTGAAACATTGGTTTGTTCTTCTCCCCGAACGATTTGACCAAGCTAAACTTGAAGTCAAATGTTGTCAACGAGATTTTGACTTATTTTCATTTTGGATGAAGCAAGCCGAAGCAACGAATCAGCCAAACGATAAACTGTTCTGAGGAAAATGACCGGAGAAATCATCCATTTTCAGGATGAAAAAGGAGATTCCTTGGTTTCGGCCCGCGCCCTTTGCTTCATTTCCAGGTACTGATCGATGTCCACCAAAACGGCCATGGGCCTTCCGTTTCGTTCAATGAGAACGGGTTCATGATCGTAGACGACCCGGTGGAGGAGATCTCCGAAGCGATTTTTTGCCTCAGTGGCAGAAACCGTGTCCAAATCCTGGATTTGAATCTGGGGTTTGTTTTCAACTCGCCTGGCCATAGGGACCTCCCTGAAAAAGCCATCATTTATCAGATTACCTTTAATGTCTGGATTGGAGAAATGTACCATTTGCGACACAAAAAGAGAAGTCCCTGGAAAAGCCCTAATTTAAAGGGAATTCGGTGGGGAGAGATTTTGGAATCCTCGAAATCGGATGGTGAATTAGCCAGATCCGGACAGTGGGGGAACGGGGTATTTCGGGCCCTCACGCGTCTTCGGAGGAGAGGATCGGGAAAAATAAAAATAATAAAATATTTCTAATAGGATAAGTATGAATATCTCTTCGTTTCATGTATTTCGGTTCCGGGTGAGTAATGGCCTAGTATTTTTATTTCCTATTAAATTTTTATTTAATAAAAAAATAACGGTTTTGGCGGTCGGTTGAGCCCCGGAAAACGAGGCGATTTGTTTCGGTATGCCAAAATTTCTAAAAACGCTTCGTATGTGTGTGGACAATACACGTGCAAGGCTCGTTGGGAATATTGGGAGCAGATGTGAAATCGCGGAGTAAGGACCGTTTCCTGACAAAGTCCATAGTTCTAGTCTCTTGCATCGCCTTTGTGGGCGTTGTGGCAGCCACCTTTGCCGGCGGATACCTGATTGATCATCTATTGCGGCAAGAGGCCATTCGTGCAGAAGGAAAGCGTCTGACGCAATTGGTGAAGTTGTTTGTCGAGCAGGAATTTGACGAGAATGTTTTGAATCACCCCGAGAGTCCGGACGCCAATTCGAAATATACGGCCTTGGTCTACAGTCCGATCTTTACCCATATTGAGCAATTGCGGTATCTCGGTGTCTGGGGGCCGAAGGGAAGACTAATTTGGTGGTTTGGAGAGGAAGAAAGCCCGTTGTCCCAAAAATCCCGCAAAGACAGGGAGAGGTTGAAAAAAGCACAAAACGGGGCCGCTCAATATTTTATGAAGCTCACCTCCCACCGGGATAACGTGGGGGGTGAGAACACCAACTCCCTTTTGATTTCTTTAATTCCCTTGTGGGAAAAAGAAAAAGAGCAGGGGGGAGCTCCGAGTCTTGTTTTGGGACTGTATACCGAACCGCGAGCATTTCTTGATGAACTGGATCGCCTCCGCGCGAGAGTTTGGGAAATTACGGCTGCCGTAGGTGTCATCATTTTTCTGATGACACTGGTGGGGATTCTCCGGATCGGGCATTTTCACGAGATTGCCAAGCGCCACGCCTCCCGCATGGAAATCTCTGGTGCCATCGCCAAGGCTGTGGGCTCTACGCTTGAGCCGAACGAGCTCTTCCGAATCATTGTTGAAGAGATTCGCAGGGCCGTTCCCTGCGATCGCTGTTCCATCGCGGGCATCGATGAAAATACGAAACAGGTTGCTCTCAGGCATCATAATACCGGGGTCAAATTATCGCTCCTTTCCGAAGAAGAGTCCCTCCGAAGAGGGATGTGGATCTACGAAAATGTGTATAAAACAAAGTCCCCAGCATGTCTTTCAGACGTAAATGACGAAAATGGCATGTTGTTGAGGTTGTATCAAGAGGCCGGCATTCAAACTCTTTTGTTTGTCCCCATTCTTCAAGATGGTGAATGTGTTGCCCACCTCAGCCTTTCCAGTAAGGATGCGCGGGCTTTCTCAAGGGAAGACGAAGAGCTGCTCACCTCCATCGCGAGTCAAATCAGCCCCGCTATCCAGAATGCGAATCTTTATAAAATCTCAAATGAACGATCGGCGCGTTTGGAAATATTGCAGAAACTGAACCGGCAGATAGCCGAAAATTTGAACCTTCAAAAGGTGCTTGATTCCATCGTCAACGCGGTTGCTGAGCTTCTCCAATGCGACTTCGTTCAAATCTATTTCGCCGAGGAAAACGATGAGATTTTGGTTGCGCGTTGCTGGGGGGGGAGCGTCCCGGACCCTCCTTCCAGACAAGGCGGGAGAACCAGTTTTCCAGTAAAAAATTCCGTGGGGGGGAGTGTATATGAAACGGGTACGCCGGCCATTCTCCCGGATGTGCAGCAAATACCGTCCTGGATCCAAAGGGAGTGGGTCCAGAAAGTCGGCCTCCGTTCTTTTATCTCGCAGCGGCTGCGCCATGGCGGAGAAAGCATCGGAATCATTAATTGTATGTCGCGTGAAAAGGATTTTTTTGGCCAGGACGATCTGGAGCTACTGGGCGGACTGGCTTCGCAGGCCGCGATCGCCATTGCAAACGCGAGATTGTACGAAGAAGACACGAGGCGGGCATCACGTCTGGAAACGCTTCAAAGCCTCACAAGAAAGCTGAACGAGAATCTCGGTCTTCCCGATCTCCTGGCCGCGGTGACCGATGGGAGCGCTGAACTTCTCGATGCGACTCGTGTTGCCGTAATCACTCTGGAGAATAAAAAAAACGCTCCCGAAGTTCTCTATAAACACGGTCTTTCCTCGGCCTATACGAAGAGTCTCATGGAAAATTACAAGGATACGACCTTGCCCGAAGCCATGAAACGTATGGAGCCGGTGGCAATTCCGGATGTATTTACTTGTGAGTATCCAGTGTCTCATCAATTGGCGTCGGACGAAGGATTCGCGGCGTTGTTGAGCGTTCCTCTGATGTGCAAGGGCGTGTGCTTTGGCGTCTTGATGCTTTACTGGGATGCCCCCCGCGAATTTTCGCCCGTGGATATTAGGCTCGCTCAGGCGTTTGGGGATCAGACCGCCAACGCGGTTCAGAACGCCCGCTTGCACGAAGAAGCGCAAAGGAGCCGCGATTTCTTTCAGAGCATCATGGACGATAATGCCGACGCCATGATGATCTCGGATGAAAATCGAAAGATTCTCCGGTGGAATCCCGCCGCCGAGAGGCTCTACGGATATTCAGAAGCGGAAATATTGGGTCGCTCCATCGAATGTCTGATTCCCGAAGAATGTCCTGATGATATAGATGTCGGGAAAAAAGCCCGCAAATATGGAAATGAGGTGGTTTTTGATTCCTACCGCCTCCGGAAGGACGGAACACCCGTTCCCGTAAGCATTTCCATTTCCCCGATCAAGGATGAGGGCGGAAACATCATCGCCTTTTGCGGGATTCATAAGGATCTGACGATACGTCAAACGCAGGAGGAAGAGCTGCGCCAGGCCAGGGATGAAGCCGAAGCGGCAACCAGAGCGAAGAGCGAGTTTCTGGCCAACATGAGCCATGAAATCCGCACACCGATGAACGGGGTTATCGGTATGACGAGCCTCCTACTGGATACCGAACTCAGCGATCAGCAACACTCGTATGCGGAGACGGTCCGAAGCAGCGCGGAGGGTCTTCTCGCGGTCATTAACGATATCCTCGATTTTTCGAAAATCGAGGCGGGTAAGTTAACGGCCGATCCCGTTCCCATCGACCTTCATCTGACGGTTGATGAGGTTGTCGATCAGTTTTCCTTCCAGGTCAATGAGAAAAATCTGGGTCTCCTGTTCTACTTATCGCCGGATGTGCCTCGTTACGTGATCGGAGATCCGGGTCGGATCCGGCAAATCCTCAATAATTTGATAGGAAATGCCGTCAAGTTTACTGAAACGGGGCATGTTTTGATTCATGTCGAAACGCAAGCGCCGGACAGCGGAGCGGGGAACATCCGATTCTCAATTGAGGATACCGGCATCGGAATTCCGGAAAATAAAATTTCGTTGATGTTTGATCAATTTTCGCAGGCGGATGCGTCAACGACGCGCAGATTCGGGGGCTCAGGCCTCGGGTTGGCGATTTCCAAGCATCTTTCGGAAATGATGGGAGGAAGCATGGGGGCGACCAGCCGGGAAGGAGAAGGATCCACATTCTGGTTCACGCTCGATCTTCCCACCGATCCGGAAAAATCCTCTCTCGAGTCTCTTCCCGCACAATTGGAAGGGATCCGCGCCCTGATTGTGGACGATCTCGTGAAGAGGCAGGATGTCCTGGGCCGACAGTTAAAAAGCTGGGGAATGCGGCCGGATTTCCGCGCGTCAGCCGTTGAATCGTTGGTGGCTCTCCGAGAGGCGAACGAGAGCGGCGATCCTTATGAAATGGTCATCTTGGAATGCGATTTGCCCGACCTGAGCGGCGCCAACTTGGCCAGATCCATTAAGAACGATCCCGATTTTCAGTTCATTCCTTTGGTCGTGGTTGTCCCCTCCTTTGATCGGCTGAAGGAAAACGCCATTGCGGAAGCCGGTTTTTCCGCTTATCTCGTTCGTCCCTTGCGTCAGGCCCGGTTGATGGACGTGTTGGTCTCGGTGCAGGAGGCCCAAAAGAACAGAAAGTTGGGAGAATCAATCCCGGGGTTCAGTCTGGACGGTTTCGCAGGCAGAAACGGGTCTCGGGAGGAGGAGGGCGATCAGCGCATCGAGGCGCGCATCTTGGTGGCGGAGGACAATCCTGTAAACCAGCTGGTGGCGAAAAAAACGTTGGAGTCTTTCGGATGCCAGGTGGATATCGCTTCGAACGGGAAGGAAGCGTTCGAAATGCACGGGGTTCTTCCCTATGATCTGATTTTCATGGACTGTCAGATGCCCGAAATGGACGGATTTGAATCGACGCGGAATATTCGCCGGGCGGAGGAAGAGAGCGGCGGCCGTATCCCCATCATCGCCATGACAGCCCATGCCATGGGAGACGCCCGGGAAGAATGCCTGCGGGTGGGGATGGATGACTATATTTCGAAGCCGATAAAAAAAGAGGTGTTAAGAGCTATACTCGTTCAATGGGTTTCGGAACAGGGGGAGCAGTCTTCAAAACAAGATGCAGAGGAGATTCATCCGTTGTCCAACGGCGGAAGGGGAAGCGGGCAAGAAAGTTTCGACCTTGATGTTTTGACTCAGTTGAAATCTATTCAGCAAGATGGGAACCCGGATATCCTGGAAGGGTTGTTTTCGGTATTTGTCCGGGACGTGCCGTCCCATTTTTCAACGCTACGAGGTTCACTGACCGACAACGATGCGGGTGCGTTGAAAAAAGCGGCTCATCACCTGAAAGGAAGCACGAGTCAACTGGGTATAGTCCGGATGGCGAATCTTTGCGCGTCGCTGGAGGAAAAAGGAGAATCAGGAAGTCTGGACGGAGCGGAAATGCTGATGGATTATCTGGAAAGAGAATATCAGGACGTGGAAAAGCTCATTGCCGAAAAACCGTGGGAGAACGCCTAGAACATTCATCAGAGAATCCGGAAGTGTTGTAGGTTCAAACAACGGTCCATATAAGTTATCCCACGGTGCAATTCCTCGCTAAAAAAGTCGAATTTCAACATCTGTATTTCTGTCCAAAAATTCCACGCCGGACATATCCCCTCTTACTTGATCCAACGTTTTTTGCCTGAATTTATTCGTCAATGATCTGCGTCAAATTGTCAAAACGATCTGATTATTTTTTTGGTCCGTTAAATAGGACGCTTTTTGAAATTTGATGAAAGTAGATGGAATTAAAACATCGTGATGGGCGTATTAGATTTTGGATGGCCTGAGATGTGCCGGCCGAGTTCCATGAACATGAAAATAAAAAAAGAAGATGCTTGGGTGGCATGAACGAGTGTGAGAGATAAGCCGATTTTGAAAATTAACGCCACTCTCTTCATTTGGGCGGATTGATGAACAGGAAAAATAGCGTCAGCGGTTTCATGATGACGAACGGGCCGCCAGATTCCAATCAGTGGAATTAGGTTTCGAAGGATCAAAGAAGAGGCGGAGGAGTTCCATGTATAAAAATTTCATCATTCCCGTGGTGTTGTTGTTGCTTGGAGGGATGGCCGTGTCGCTGGCGGTACGCTCAGCACCTGTTGCCGAAAATTCTGATGTCGCCCGGAGGGTGAATCCTTGTGCGCCGAGGGCTGATAATCCCTGTGCGGCTGGAAGGTAGGCGAAAGGGATTTTTTGGGAAAAATATGGTTCTTCCTTTCTTCAATTGAAGGGGAATGAGATGTCTGGCGAAAATCTTCAAAAAATCATTTTGGATGAAATTCTGGAACGCGGAATTCCAGGAGCGCTTGCCGGTCTACTGGGAGGCAGCATCTTCGGCATCTGGATGGCCGAGAAAGGCGCTCTGATCGCGATTGCTTCGATGGCTGGCAGCGGCTCGCCCCTGTTGGGACTGGCGATACACTTGGGGATCAGCATGGGAATCGGGATGAGTTTCGCGGTTTTATTTTCCCGCCTGGTGGAGGGGATATTTCCATCGGCCCTCTGGGGGCTGGTTTATGGGTTTGTGTGGTGGTTCCTGGGGCCTCTGACGTTTATGCCCGTCATGATGGGAATGGCGCCTCAATGGACTGCGGTGGCGGTCGCGGCGACCATTCCGAGCCTCGTTTGGCATCTGGTGTTCGGAGGCATCATGGGGATCACCTACACCGCATTGACCGTGGATTCGTCAATTTGCGGAAGAATCTTCTGCATGAACGCGTGAGCTAGGGGGGTTTTGGTGCGGTCGGAGTCAGCGAATCTCAAAACTCAATCTTCGTGTCCGAGCGGAGAGATCTATCCTCGAGAGTGAGAATCGGAAAGGAGACAACGATGCAGCGACTATTCTTGAAATTCGCGTTTTTGATGGCTCTTCTCGCGGTTCTATACGGATGTGTCCAGCCGTTTACGGAAACGGGGAGTGCGCAAAAGTTTACTGTATGCAAGAAAAACCAGCCGCTCCAGGATTACCGGGTTATGACCTCGGTCGAGTGGAAAGAGAAGTGCATTTTCCACGGTGCCCCGGGCGGCGCCAACATCAAGTGCAGAAAGTAATTTAATGCTTGCATGAGAACAGTCTTTCAGGAAAAGCGTCATTCATATTCATAAGGGGCCGCATTCCATGATGCGGTCCCTTATTTTTTGTCTCATTCATGGGATAAAACTTTCCATCCTGAATCGCCTCCCCCTCCCTCGAAACAACCGTTCGATACCCCCGCCGCGGCGTTGGAATTGACATCCAGGGGCCTATTTTGTAATTTGGCGGAATCCTTCCACAGGGAAAATTTCTTCCGGAATGGGCACGATATTTCGAGTTGTGCCCGTCTGTTCCGAACAGTGAAACGCCGTTTTGTTTCTGATGTCCGGACCTTTCCAAGGCTGTGCGGGGGGAGAAGATAATTCGCCTGCGCATTTCGCCGTTTGATACAAGAGGGACACGCCATGTCAAGAATTCGCATGATTGAATTGGATGAGGCGGAAGGTGATGTCGCCCGCCTTTACGAGGCGGCGACCCAGCTGCTGGGGCGGGTGCCCAACTCTCTGAAGGTCAAGGCCAATTCGCCGCACGTGGCGAAGATGCAGCTTCCCCTCACCGCCGCGCTTCAGCGCGAGGGCGGCGGGAGTTTGCTCTCCACCAAGATAAAAGAGATGGTCATCATCAAGACGAGTCATATCAACCAGTGCGAATACTGACTTGCTCATAATACGGCGCTTGGTCAGGCGGCCGGGATCACCGACGAGCAGGTCGATGCCGTCGGCTCGGATGATTATATGAATTCCCCTCATCTTTCCCGCCGCGAGAAGGCGGCGGTGCTTTGGGCGGAGCATGTCACCAAAAATACGGCGCGCTCGCGGGACGATGTGTTTGAAGAGGTCAAAAAGAACTTCTCGGAAGCCGAGATTGTCGATCTGACGATGATTTGCGCGTACTTCAACATGAACAACCGGATCCAGGATTCCCTCCGCATTCCGATTGAGGAGAAATCGGAGGTGAACAAGATCAAGCGCTCCGTGCGGGCCAATACGGGGGCGCTGAAGTCTTATCTCGAAACGATGGTAGCGAATTGGCCCGATGAATTTCCGGAGCCCGATTCCCAGGCGCCTGCGGGCTTGTAATCCGGATCGTCGATTCTGGGCCGTTGTTTGAAGGGGGGAGCGGTTTCCCCTTTTGTCATTTTGGTATTTTTTGCCAGTTTTTCAGGGAGAAATAAATGAACGCTCAGGCTTTAGAGAAAAATCCAATCGGGCTGGCCATCGTGGGATGCGGCAGAGTCGGACGCATCCGCGGCCGCTGCGCCCGGGAGTATCCGGGCACCGAATGGATCGGCTGCTGCGATATCGATGAGAAGAAAGGAAAACAACTTGCCGAGGACTTGAACGCGGATTTCTTCACGACCAATTACGAGGAGCTGCTCAAGCGCCCGGAGGTCAATGCTTCTGTCCTCGCCACCGATGAGGAGTGGCACGCAAGAAACCTGTTCGCCTCCATCGAGCAGGGGCACAATATCCTGTGCGAAAAGCCGCTGGCCAACAATGTGCTGGACTCGGCGAAGGTGGTGAAGGCCGCAGAGGATGCGGGGGCCGAACTGCTGGTGGGCTACACCCAGCGGTTCCGCCGCCGGTGGATGGTGGCCCGCGAGCACGTTCAGTCGGGCCAGCTGGGCGAGATCACCTCGGCCACCACGCGGGCGTTGCTCAACCGCTCGGTGGGAATATACCGCCTTGGGGGCAACGAGGACCGCTCCCTGCTCAGCCCGATGGTGATCTCCGGCACCCATTCGCTCGATGTGGTGCTCTGGGTCCTGGGCGAGGGGAAGCAGCCCGTCGAGGTCACCTCCCGCTCCGTCACCAAGACGATGGCGGGCATCGGCACTCAGGACGCCACCTTCAGCATCTTCACCTTCGATGACGGCACGATCTGGGGCATGGAGTGCAGCTGGGGGCTGCCCCAGATTTGGCCCGCCTCGACCTATTCGCTGGAGATCGCGGTCATCGGCACCGAGGGCGCGATCACCATCGACGACACCCACGCCGATTTCGTCATGGCATCCGAAAAGCCGCTCCCCTCCCACCGGGGGGACGAGCGGCATGTTCACTTTTTCGAAAGCTACCCGGCCGGCGACATGTCCCGCGGTCAGTTCTGGGGTCCCATGCGTGAGGAGTCGAACGCCTGGCTGGCACATCTCTATACCGGGGTGGATATGCCTCACGCGACCGGGGCCGAAGGGCACCGCAACCTCATGCTCACGATGGCGTGCGACCTTTCGGCGAAGCGGAAAAAGGCCGTTTCCCTGCCCATCGATCCGGAGGAGCTTCACGCGGGACTGACGGCGAAATAAGAGGGCAATGGCGGGAAAAGAGGAACCTCCTCTTTTCGTCTCGCCCGGCGTATTTTAGAGCTGATGACTTCAGCCGGTTAACGGAGAAGCGGGATGCCGATCGAGTTCAACTGGGCGCTATGCTCGCACCGTTCGGGGGACGGGCACCAGGTTGTCCGGAAAGTGCCCGAGCGGCCTCCTACGCACGAATATCTCGCCCGCGTCACCCGGGCGGCGGAAGAGGCGGGGTTCGCCAACATCCTCGTTCCCACCGGCACCCACTGCATGGACCCCTGGGCGACCTCCGCCGCGCTTGCCCCGGTGACGAAGAAGATCAAATTTCTCATCGCCTTTCGGCCCGGGCTGGCGAGCCCCACGCTCATCGCCCAGCAGGTGAATACGCTGGACTACCTGACGGGCGGCCGGGTTTCACTGAACGTCGTCTCCGGATCGACTCAGGTGGACCTGAGGCGGTACGGCTACGATGTGCCCCACGACGAGCGCTATGAGCGTACCGATGAATTCCTTGAAGTCGTCAAGCGCCTCTGGGAGGAGAACGGTCCGGTCCGGTTCAGCGGCCGGTTTTTCCATATCGAGGACGGAGAGTTGTTTCCCCCTCGCGGGGTGTGCCCGGCCCCCGATATTTTTCTGGCCGGTGCTTCTGAGGTCGCGAAGCGTGTCGCCGTCAGGCACGGCGATGTTCACGTGTTTCACGCGGTGGAGCCGGAGGTGGTGGCGGAAGACGTCAAAGAGGTGAGAGAGCTGGCTGTGCAGTTTGGCCGGGAGCGGCCGATGGAGTTTGGCATCCGGCATCTCGTTTGTGTTCGGGAGACGAAAGAAGAAGCCCGCCGCGCGGCCGAGCGAATCGTCAGCGAGAGCGATGTCGGCGCCAACCTCAAGAACTGGGCGGAAGCGGTAAAGCAAAGCGATTCCGTCACGCAGCGGCGGGTGACCGAGCTGGCCGGTCGGGGGGATCTCTGGCTGAACGACACCATTTACATGGGGATAAATCACGTTCGGCGGGGAGCCGGAACGATGTTCGTGGGAACGCCGGATATGGTGGCGGGTCAGATTCGCGAATACATCGATGCTGGAGTGAGCCGCTTCATCATGCACGGCTGGCCGCATCTGGAGGAAGCGGAGATTTTCGGCCGGAAAGTCATGCCCCTTCTCACGGGTCTCGCCGTTTAGTCTGTTTCTTCCGTTCTCTTGGCGCAGAAAAGAGGCTCGTCAGGGATCAAACGGCCCAGAGTTTCCTTCACCTCGATGAGCGCGCTGTCCCCGCCTCCGGTCTCTTTCTGGCGGGGATATCCCCGTATTTCAGAAGAATAATGCAAAAAGTAGCAGTGACGGAGCGAGGGGGGAGTCCCTAAAAAACCCCGCTGCGCGGAAGGTTTTGGGCAGGAAGATCGGGAGGGGGGAGGTCAGCTCAACCTCCGAGAGTTAGTAGGTGTACTGGATACCCAGGCCGAAGCTGTTGATATCGTAATTGTACCGGAAAGTGCGTTCATCCTCGAAGTTCGAGCGCGCGATCGTACGGCGCCATTGGAAAAAAGCCGCCCAGTTGTTGTTGAACCGGTAGATGACCCGCGGGTTGATGACGTGGGTGACGTCCACTTCGGTCGCGTTCTTGAGGTTGCCCAGCTTGTCCTTCGCTTTCCTGTCCTTGTAGTCCCGACGCTCGTATAAGTAGGAGGCGGCTAGCGTGAGATCCCCCGTCAGCTTCCAGGAGAAAAACGGCAGGTCGAGCCTTTGCGTATAGGCGACCTCCGGGCCGACCTGGAAACTCCAGTAATCATAGTATTCGCTTGTAAAAAC
The DNA here is from genome assembly GCA_947258645.1 of uncultured Nitrospinota bacterium. Lineage (GTDB taxonomy): Bacteria > UBA8248 > UBA8248 > UBA8248 > UBA8248 > CAMYJL01. Next base: position 82 of record CAMYJL010000090.1, on the reverse strand, counting down.
CCCCGTGATGGGAAGTGGAGACAGTGCATCGTTGAAGCCGGAATTGCTCATGTTGTAGACGGCGTTGCCATTCAGACCCACG
>CAMYJL010000089.1 GCA_947258645.1 uncultured Nitrospinota bacterium | reverse complement strand
GCATCCAGGAGACGGCACTCACCCTCGTCGGAAATGTTTTGTTCCGGAATCGCCGGTGGATGTGGACACCCAAAAAAGGGGGAGAGATTCGGGTCAAGGGAATGCGCTGGAAGGACCCGGCTGTCGACCTCAAAATTCTCAGGTTGAAAATCGATGAGACTCCCAACCCGCTTTTGGAAGCGTCTTGGGAAGATCCCCCCGGTGGAATACTCAATTACCAAATGTCCCTGACGCCCTTCCCGTTTCGACTGAACGTATCGACCCCACAAGCCGGACGCTTTCGGATTCAAACCAAGCTTCCCCGTTTGGGGTTATCCGGAAGGCTGTCCGGACCGGCCTGGCAGCCGACAATCAGTCTAAACCTCACAGGCGGGGAAGTGAAAATTCCACGCCACCAAATTGCTCTCAAGGGCTTAGAAGCTCAATTCCATTCGAAGCCATCTGAATCCGGAAACGACTTTTCGGCTGAATTAAATGTCAGGCAGGTTCTTCATACAAAAGCTGCGCCCTTCTTCAAGCCCCTTCGCCTCAAGGCCAATATCAAGGGAACTCCCAAGCGCCTTCATCTCCTGGGCCAATTCACGGAAGCCAATGGCGTATTCGTGCTCGATCTCAACGGCGTGCAGAACCTGTCCACCGGAACCGGAAAGGTACGGATCAAGCTGCATCCCATCACGTTTGCGCCCCAGGTGACCCAACCTCATGAACTGTTTCCCTTTCTGCGGGACATCATCACCTCGGCCTCCGGAAAAATCGCGCTCAACGGAGAGATTCAATGGAGGGACCGGCTGGTCTCGAATTTCCAATTGTTGGCGGAAGAGTTGGATCTCGAAACCAAGGGGATAACGCTGAAGCGGGTCAACACGGTTTTGCAATTGAACAACATCTTGCCGTTTTCGACGCCACCGAGGCAGAAGGTATCGATCGCTCTCATGAATGCCGGGTTGCCCCTGACCAACGGGATTTTTACGTTCCAACTGAAACCGAGTGGGCACCTCCTCTTGAATCGCGGGGAGTGGCAAGTGGCGGGGGGGAGGCTCTTTGTCAATGACGTGTCCATCGACCCGAATCGAACCATTCATAAAGTCGCCATCGAAGTGAGAGGGATCGATCTTCAAAAACTCAGCGAACTGTCCAAAGTCGAGGGCCTGACCGCCACAGGGCGCCTTGGGGGACGCATCCCCGTGCAGATACAAAAGAAAAGGATCGTCATTCAGGAAGGATTCCTCGAGTCCACCCCCGAGGGAGGCCGAATTCGCTATAATCCAAGGGTTGTCCCCCCTGTTTTCCGCTACGGAGGGGAAAGGACCCAGCAGGTGCTTTCGGCATTAAAGGATTTTCGATATAAGTCTCTTAAAATTCATCTCAACGGGCCGAGCGATGGGGAAGCAAAGATAGGAACGCATCTTCGAGGCTCCAATCCTGATTTCTTCAATAACCGCCCCGTTGAGTTCAACTTGAACCTGAGCGGCCCATTAGGCCAGATTCTTCAGGCCAGTACAGAGGGGTATCGGATTCCAGAAGCCATCCAAAAGAAGCTGGATAAATTCGGCCGTTAAATAAGCTGTGACCATCCACTCGATAGCAGATGACGCCTAGGGAAAATATGATGAAAAGATGGACAGCCGCCGTGCTCATGGGAATGGTAATCGTCACGGGTTGTCAACCCGAAGTCAAAATCAAGGCCCCTGAAAAACCCATTGTGATCGATCTGAACATTAAGATTGAGCATGAGATCCGGGTGAAAATCGAGAAGGATGCCGAGGAACTCATTAACGACAAAAAAGGTCTGTTCTAATGAAGGGGGTAAACGGGATGATACGATGGGCACGCGCGCCTTTTTGGCTGGTGCTGGCATTGACCTGGGGCTTGCTTGTGATGGGAACTTCGGACGTCAAAGCGCAAAGTCTTGAGGACATCAAAAAAGCGGGGTGGGCGGGGGAGCGTCCGGACGGATATCTGGGATTTGTGAAGCCGGGCGCCCCCGGAAATGTCCAGAAGGTCGTGAAGGATATCAACTCGAAACGCCGCGCGGAATACCAGAAGATTGCGAAGAAGAACAAAACTTCCTTGAAATCTGTCGAACTGGTCATCGGTGCCAAGCTGGTGAAACGGGCCCGTCCCGGCGAATATGTGATGAACGCTGCGGGAAAGTGGATCAAAAAATAAAGCGGCCCTTCCCCGGGTTCATCCACAGGGCCACCAGGAACATTGCCGCCATGGTTTGAGAAACTCGGGGCGCTTGCCGCTCGTCTGATGACATGCTGAACGCCTTGCTCGCCCGCAGATCCCCGCGCTCGTGCCGGAGCGCCCGCCCGTCCCCAGTCAGCCCGGGCAACCTCCCGGGGCGGAAAAGCCGATTCCTCCCATCCAGAGGAAGATTCCGATGGATATCGTCCCGCTCGGACTGGTCCTGCTGTCGGCCTTGCTTCACGCCAGCTGGAACTACTTCGCCAAGGGAAGCGACGACCCGCCCGCCATGATCTGGTGCACGATGGCCGCCTCGCTCCTCGTCTATGCCCCGGTCTTCCTCTACCGGCTTCCGTCCGCAAGCTTCGCCCCGGACGCCTGGACCTACATCCTCGCCACCGGAATCCTCCACGCTTTCTATATTTCCACGCTGGGCATGGCCTATCGCACCGGCGATCTGTCGAAAGCCTATCCGCTGGCGCGGGGCTCCGCCCCCCTCATGGTCGCCGGCACGGCGGCCCTTTTCCTGGGCGAGCGCATCTCCCCCGCAGGGGGCCTGGCGATTTTTCTCGTCGTCGCCGGTATATTCGCCGCTCACCTTGAACCCGGCCCGAGCGGCGGCTGGCGCTTCTCCTTCGGGCGCGAGAGCCGGGCAACCATCCTGTGGGCGCTCGCAACGGGCCTGGCGACGGCCCTCTATTCCGTCGTGGACAAGGTGGGCGTCACCCGGGTCTCCCCGGAGATCTACATCTACCTCATGTTCATTCTGACCATTCTGTTTCTCGCCCCTTTCCACCTCACCGGCGCGCGCGCCGCCCTGGCCCGGTCGATCGCCCGGGACACCAGACTTTTCCTGAACGTCCTCGTGGGCGGCGCCTTCATGATGGGCTCCTACGGCCTCATCCTGTTCGCCATGCAATTGAGCAAGGTCAGCTACATCGTGGCTGCCCGGGGGGTGAGCGTCATCCTCGCCGCCGGGCTCGGCGTCTTCATCCTGAAGGAAGGCGGAGGGCGCCAGAAGCTCATCGGCGCCGGGCTCGTCGCGGCCGGGCTGGCCCTTCTCACCGTGTCGAGGTAAGGGGCCCTACCCTTTCTTCAGCACCTCGCGGACCATGTGACTGATCTCGGGCAGGATGATCTTCTCCATCCCGGTGCGGCAGGCATTCCCGGAGCCGGGGAGCGTCATGATGATCGTGTCGCTGCAGGTTCCGGCGGTGGCGCGGGTGAGAATGGCGGCGGTTCCGATCTCCAGATAGCTCACGTAGCGAAACAGCTCGCCGAATCCCGGCATTTCCTTCTCGATCATCGAGACCACGACGTCATAGGTCGTGTCACGACGCGTAATACCCGTCCCGCCGTTCGTGATGACGACCTGGATGGCCGGGTCGGCGCAGGCCGCCCCCAGCGCTTCCCGTATCTGACCGGCGTCGTCCTTGACGATGCAGGTGAAAGGCACCTTGTGGCCACAGTCCTCGAGCATGTTCACGATCAGCTTTCCGCTCGTGTCCGTCTCCCCGGTGCGCGTGTCGCTCACCGTGATGACGCCGCAGGTCACCGCGTCCGGCCCTTCCGCCCGGTGCTCCTCATAGGTTTTTTTATCCGCCGCGGCGGTGATCTCTTCGCGCGTGGGTCCCTCGTTCATGGCTGATCTTTCCTCAATGCCGGCAAAGGGGATATCTCCCTCATTCGCTCGGGTCAATTCCGACGGGAAAAGAAAAAACATCCGGTAAAGGCCGAGTTTATACCAAGTTTCCGTAAATCGGACCAAACGTACCGACAGGACGGGTCGACACCCAAACATTTCAGATGCATTCATCTGATTAAAAAACGAATGGCCCTCCTATTTCACCCGGGAAGGCGCAGGTTTTTATTTTTTCCCGAAATGAACCTTTATGTCCCGTTGTTCGTCTTATTAATGGGAGCGATTTTGCGCTTCCGCTACCTGCCGCCTTCAGGAGCCGAAAATGAATCGGATTCAAGGACTTATCCTCCTTGCCTTGGGGGCTTTTCTTCTCTTCCTCGCGGGGACTCCTGCTACCGGATTTGAGATTTTTCGCCCCAAAGTCGGCCCAACCGGAGAAAAGCACCGGCCCGTTGTCATCGCCATCGACGCCCAGCGTGAATTCGGCGACGGAACCCTATGGAAAATTTATGTCCGGGCTTCCGATCCGGACGGAGATTTGGATAAGATCCAAGTGACGTTTTCCGCCTCCCCCGGCATGTACGCCCCCGATCTCTTCGTCCTTCCGAAATCCCAGCGGAAGGAAGTGAATGGAGCGATTCTGGTGTGGGCACGCCTGAACGGCGACGGATCCACCGATGATATCTACGGTAAAGTTGAAATCCGCGCGGAAGACCGCGCCGGGAACCTGAGCGAGCCCAAAAAATTGCAGTTCACGGTTCAGGAGTACGGCATGTACGATGAATTCGTCCCCCCTTCGGGGTTCGACCGGAATGTGGTTCTCGGGCAAGTGGAATTTCCGCTCGAGACAAGTTCTTCCACCGGAAAGAGTTAACCCGTTATCAAGAATAATTATTGTTTTCTGGCGAACCCGGCTTGAAAGGAGCATGAGATGACCCGAAAACGCTGGATGAAATATATCGTCGCGGGGGCCGCGTTTCTTCTCTGGGCTGGGAGCACCTCAAGCGGGTTGGGGTTTCTTCTCCCGCCACGGGAGGGTCCGGTTGGCGAAAAACATCGGCCCGTCGTCGAGGCGATCACCGCCCAGAACGAAATTCGCGACGGGAATCTCTGGAAAATTTACCTGCGCGCTTCCGACCCCGACGGAGACCTGGACAAAATCCATGTTTCATTTTCCCAGCTCGGCGCGGATTTCACGCCCGATCTGCTGCCCCAGAAAACCATGGCCCGGGAAATGAACGGCTACATCCTCGTGTGGGCCAGCCTGAACGGAGGCGGCTCTACGGGGGATATTTACGCCGAAGTGGACATTCGCGTCGAAGACCGCGCCGGAAACATGAGCGAGTCGATGAAAATGTCTTTTACCGTGGCGCAGTTCGGGAAAAAAGACGGGTTTGTTCCTCCCCCACCATTCAACGCCACGAACAGCCTCGGCCAGGCTGACTTCCCGCTCCTGACGGAAACCGAACTGGCGGGTGACGCCAGGAGCGATTAAGGACGCAAAACGCTTCTCAAAAAACCGCTGCTATTGGAGATGACCCATGAACCGGAGATTTCAGCTGTGGACGTTCGGCTTGGGGTTGGCGTATTTTCTCTTGGCGGGCGCCATTTCAGACGCATTTTTGCTCGAACCACGGGAGGGTCCGGTCGGCGAAAAACACCGGCCCGTCGTCAAAGCCATCGCCGCTCAGAATGAAATCGGCAACGGCTACCTATGGAAAATATACGTCCGCGCCTCCGACCCGGACGGCGACTTGGACAAAATCCAGGTGATGTTCTCCCAGCTGGGCTCCGGAATTTATTCTCCCGATCTGGTGGTCCAAAAATCCAAACACAAAATACTGAACGGTGCCATCCTCGTCTGGGCACGCCTGAGCGGCGGCGGGGCCAGCTCCGACATCCACGGGGAGGTGGACATTCGCGCCGAGGACCGCGCCGGAAACATGAGCGAGCCGAAAAAAATGTCGTTTACCGTGTATATCACCGGGAAGAAAGACCAATACGTTCCTCCTCCGGGATTCAACGCAACGAACAATCTCGGACAGGCCGAATTTCCGCTCCTGACGGACGAAGGTCTTGTCGGGCTGCACGACAATGGCGATTAAGAGGTAGAATCAAGGAGGGAACGCCTCGGCGGGGTTCTCACCATCAACTGTAAAATAGCCGCTGCGGAACATCCATTTATCCTGACTCGCCGCCGATGAGAAGAGGTGGGTTGATTTATGACACCCAATCGATGGCTCCTCGCCGCCGCAACCACAGTGTTGCTCATATCGGGTTGCGGGCCGGGAGGTTTTATTCTTCCGCCCCGGGAGGGGCCGGTCGGAGAAAAGCACCGGCCAGTCATCCGGGCCATCGCGGCGCAAAATGAGATTGGAATCGGATATCTCTGGAAGATATACATTCACGCCACGGACCCGGACGGGGATATCGACAAGATTTACGTTTCCTTCGCCCAGCTTGGCGGCAGCTATCCCAGCCTCCCGCTGGTGCTCTCCCAGCCGATGAAGGAAATCAATGGCGCCGTCCTGACCTGGACGACTCTCGACGGCTCCGGTTTCCAGATGGGCGCCATATACGCCAGCGCCGAGATTCGGGTGGAGGACCGGGCCGGGAACATGAGTGAGTCGAAAGCGATTGAATTCACACTCGGATCATTCGGCCCCGGGGACAAATTCGTCCCGCCCCCGCCCTTCAATAAAAATCTCGTTTACGGCCAGGTGCATTTCCCCATTCAGTCTGATAACGATCTCGTCGGGGACGACGGTGGAGACAAGGGCGAGTGAGAATGACGCGCCCCGAATAATTGACACCATAATAAAAAGGGAGGGAACAAATGTCCCCTCCCTTTTTTTGCAGCTTTGCTAGCGCGTGCGGCCTGTGGAGGTGTCCAGCGCGTGCACGTCGGTGACGAGGCGCTCGTCGTATGGATACGGCGTGTACACATCCGGGCCGTTGTTCGTGACCACGACGTTGTTCTCCAGCCGGAAGCCACCGACGCCGACCTTGCCCGCATAAGGTTCCAGGTTAAAGGTCATCCCCTCCTCCAGCGGCAGGGGATCATCGTAGGCCGCCGGGCTGAAGTAGGGAAGCTCCCACGGGTTCGTTCCCGAGCCGTGTCCCAGGCTGTCCAGCACATAAGGCTCGGCCGCCTGGTACACATCCAGGGTCGTGTTCCCCACCTTCGACGCCTGACAGGAGTCCCACACCGCATTATAGCTGTTCATGTGCCACTCGATCTGCTCTTTCGTCGGGGCGATGTCGCCGCAGATCCAGGTCCGCGTGAAATCGCCCCAGTAGCCGTTGAAGCAGCCGCCGATGTCGATGATGACGGGGTCGCCCTTGCGGATGATGCGGTCCGAGGTCAGCCGCCGGTAGGGCGCCGTGTAGGGCCCCGAGCAGACGATGTTGGCGCACTGCGTCCATTCGCTGCCGAGAGCGGTCATGGTCTGCCAGGCCACAGCCAGAACCTCGCACTCCTTCACGCCCGGCTTCAGGAAGTCGAGCGCTTCCTCCATCGCCGCTTCCGTCATGACCGTCGCCGCCTTGAGGCAATGAATCTCGCCTTCGGTCTTGATGATCTTCGCCTTCATCAGGACTTCGTAGCCATCCACGAACGTGGTCTTCGGGAAGGCCTCTTTGAGCCGCGCCTCGATCGAAGGGCTCCACAGATCGACGCCCACCTTTTTTCCGTCCAGGTTCCCGATGAGCCCTTCCACCCGGCCGGCCCAGTCCTTCACCGCCGAGATGTCGCGAAGATTCGCCCGCTTCTGAATCTGCTCGGGCGCCAGCCAGGTCATCCGCGCATGGACGTGATCGTCATCCATACTGAAGATATAGGGCTCGCTTCCCTTGGCCAGGATGCAGACGGCCATGCCGAGCGAGGCCGTCGGGTGAAGGTGGGAGCGAAATCCCGTCAGGTAGCGGCAATCCTCTGTCCGGAAAACGAATAGCGCGTCCACATCCGTCGAATCCAGCGCATCCTTCGCCCGCTGGAGGCGCTCACGCCGCATCCGGGCGAAATCGATCCGCTCTTCCCAGTCAACTCCCATCAAACCATGATCGCCGAGATCAGCCATTTCTTGTCTCCTCATGAGAAATAATTCGGAAAAATTTTTGACCGCTCCATTTCCGGTGACACAAGCGGCCAACCTGACATTGAACACATCGATGAAAGACTATTTCAGAAGGTATTCCCGAAGCGCAACCGCCTGATTGTGGGCCAGATCCTTGGCGCCGAACAGGAGCGTCACGACCTTCCTTCCCTTGCAAAGATTGAAAAGCGCTTCAAGCGCCGCCTGCCCGGCACTCGTCCTGAGCTCTTCAAAGTAACGGCGGCGGAACTCCCGCCACCTCGCCGGATTGTGATCAAACCACTTGCGCAATTCCGTGCTCGGCGCCACATCTTTCAGACAGGAATCGATTAGGGCCTTCTCTTTGGACATCCCCCGCGGCCAGACGCGATCGACCAAAATCCGCAGGCCGTCCCCCCGCTCGGGCCTCTCGTAAATTCTCTTCACCAAAAACTCCGGCACGAACATTCACTCCAGCCGTTCTGAATGGGCGCCTCTGATGTCATATGACGGGGCCTTCCTGTGCTAGAATCTGAATGCTAACCTATCCTTAAGCGAGACTGAAGGCCCGCCGATGAAGAAACGCTTGATCCTCGCCCTCGTTGTACTGGCATACCTGCTGGCAGCGGCCCCCGCCTGGGCCGCCCGCATCCGCGTCGCGCAGGAATCCCGACCCGGGGCGGGGGATTTCGACCAGAATATCCTCGGCTACATTGATGCTTATTACGAAAAAGACAAGACCGCCGGCGAATTCTACTCTTACGAGGACGTGGCAGAATACTCCTTCAACGGCTCGAATCCCCGCCTCCGGGGCGACACCTCCCACCTCTTTTTCGTCACGGCCAAAGAGGGCCTCGCCCTGTTTATCGTGCATGACAAACCCAACGATCCGGACGGGGGCGTCGCGATCATGCGGCTCAAGGTGGCGGGCGACCCGGACGGCGCGCGCATTCTGGTGTTCGACGATCCCTACAGCGACTGGGACACGTTCCAGGCTCATCCCGGCGGGCAGGAGTTCACCACCTGGCACAGGTGGTTCGCCTGCTGTACGGACGGGCTCGTGCTGGGCTCGCTGGAGGGAGGCTGGAAGATTTTCCTCGAATTCCCGATAAAGGATGAAGTGGCGGGAACCGAAACCGTACATGGGCTCAAGTTCTGGAAAGCCATCTCGCCCGACGGCAAGCTCGTCTCGATGAAGCTCGAAAAGGGGCGCCGGGTCCGGCTGGACCCGATGGGGCCGCTGGTCCGCCTCCCCCGCCCTGCCAACTCCAATTCATATTTCCTGTCCTCCATTCATTTCGGCCTTGAAAGGAATTCGCCATGAAAGCGATGGTCCTGAAGAAAAAGGGCGAGCCCTTCGTGATGGAAGAGCGGCCCGACCCCGTTCCCGGTCCCGGCGAAGCCGTGGCCCGCGTGATCGCCTGCGGCTCCGGGCTCACCATCCACCACGCCCGGGCGGGCCGCGTCCAGGTGAATTACCCGGTCATCATCGGCCACGAAGTCCTCGGCGAGATCGTGGAGGTGGGCTCGGGCGTCACCCAGCACGCCGTCGGCGATATCGTCACCGTCTACACCTATCTCTCGTGCGGCCATTGCCATTGGTGCCGAATCAACAGGGAATCGCTCTGCGAAAATCTGGCGGGCTTTGTCGGGCGGCACGTGGACGGCGGCTACGCCGAGTTCATTAAGCTCCCCGAGCAATACTTCATCCCCGTACCGGAAGGGGTCGACTACAAAAAACACCCGGCCGAGGCCGCCGTCATCTGCGACGCCATCGTCACCCCCTACAAGGTGGTGCGGCGTGCCCGCATCCAGCCGCTCGAAACGGTCGCCGTCTTCGGCGCGGGGGGCGGCGTCGGCATTCACATGGTCATGCTCGCCCGCTGGGCCCATGCGCGCGTCGTAGCCATCGATATTGTTCCCGAAAAACTGGAAAAATGCCGTGAATTCGGAGCAGAGGCCGTCATCGACGCCTCGAGGGACAACGTCGCTGAGGCCCTCGTGGCGTTTAGTGGCGGCAAGGGGCTCGATGTGGCGGTTGATTTCGTCTCGGCCCCCTCGACCCTCGAGGCCGGAGCGGAAGCCCTCGGAAAAGGCGGCCGCCTCGTCACGCTGGGCGGCAGCACGCCCGAGCCCTTCCGGGTATCGGCCGGGGCCATGCTCGCGAACGAGCTGGAGCTGATGGGCAGCCGCGCCTTCACAAAACAGGAATTAAGGGATTCTCTTGATCTTGTGGCGCGGGGGGAACTCTGGCCCTACGTCACCGAGACCTACAAACTCGAGGAAGCCGAGAAGGTCCACGCCCGCCTCGAGGAAGGAAGCATCACCGGGCGCGCCGTCATTGTCATGGATTAAGGCTGGAGAACCGAAAGCCCGCCGCCGGAAAAGCTGCCGTTGCCTGAAGCGGAACGGCTGCGGTTTGACCGCAGGGAACTGCGACACGCCCCTGTACCGGATTGCAGCCAGGCGGTTTTTCTACGCCCCAAGCCCCAGCAATTTCTTCGCTGTCCCGCTCCGGATCATGTCTTTCTGATCTTCGGGCAGATCGAGCGCCTCGACGTCGGCGACGCAACTGTCAAGCTCGCCCATGGCCTGGGGGTAGTCGCTCCCCAACAT
>CAMYJL010000088.1 GCA_947258645.1 uncultured Nitrospinota bacterium | reverse complement strand
GGCCGGGGAGTTTTATCCTCCGCCACGGTGGGCTAGAATACGCCGTTTCTCGTTTGGGAGAGATTTACCTTACTTTAATCGGACCAGAAAATCCGGTTTCTCATTTCAAAAAAAGGAAGCCCCATGGCCTTTTCCGTCCAAGGCGACTCGGTTCAGCTCAAGGCGAATATTGAAGACGTCAAGCTTGTCTACCGAACGCTGCACAGGCACCTGAGTGAACATCTCGATTTGATGGACTGCGAGCTTTTCGATGCGCTCCAGGGCGCCCTGCAGGAAAAGGCGCAGTCTGAAGGCGTTGACATCGGGCACCACGGCGCCTGGGATCTGTGGCTGGGGAACGTCGATACCGTCCCCTGCGAGGAGCGGGTGAAAAAGAGAAAGAAACTTTAGTCGGGAGGAAGTGAATCCGTGCTCAGGGGAGGCGAAGCCTGATCGAGTTCGTCCACCTGTATTTTCCGGAGAATATGACCGTCCAAGCACCACTTGATGGCGCGAACTTCCCTCTCGTTGCACAAGACGAGCGCGAGGGCCATCCGGTTCCATTCTGAGCTTATCTCTCGCCAATCCGATATCAAAACGCCGCGGCAGCCATTAAGCCAGACAGGGATGAACTGAAGCTTTGTTCCCATTCCCTTGGCCATCGCGGCACATTCGGTGGCCACAAAATCTTCGCCGGTAAACCGATCCGGCGCCAGAATCATCTCGGCGTTTTTCCATAAAACCTGCTGAAGAAGAACGGCGTCTCTCATCTGGAAAATCTCCAGAAACCGGTTGAACACTTTCTCCGATTTTTCGTCGTCGCGGAGCGCAACAAAAGGAACGGTCGACCCCCAGCGCTTCCGGACCTGCGCACGAAGTTTCTCCGCCTCGTCGGCGATCTGGAAGATTTCCTGAATGGTCATATCAAGAGCGGTGGCGGCCATGCGATCGCCATCCTCAAAACCGTCACGAAGGACGAGCACGGCGCGTTGTTCCGGCTTCATGTACTGAAGCGGAAAAAGAAAATCAAGCGTGGCGCCGGGCCAGTCGCCGTTCCCGTCAACGGGATGCGAGCCCGGATCCCCTCCGGCCCCTGTCGTCTGGATCAGGTCAGGTAAATCGAATTCTTCCAGGGGAAGGGGACGGCACTTCCGCAAAAGCCCGAGAGCCGCCTCCGTCGCGGCGATGTGAACCCATTCCGACAGATTTTCAATGTTGTCGAGCGCAGGCCCTATCTCCACAGCACGGAGCATCGTCTCCTGAGCAACATCCTCCGCATCGAGAATGCTGCCCATCATGCAGTAGGCGTGCCGGCGAAGACGGCCCCAGTGTTCTTCCATGAATTTTTCGAAATCGACCACGGGACACCCCTACAACCAACTGGCCGGCTCAGGCCGCCTCGAACATCTCCCGCAAATCGGGGGCAATGCGCAGCGGAGCTTCCGTTTTTTCCAAAATCTCGCCCTCACTCACCCCCGGAGCGAGTTCACGCAGTACCAATCCGCCACTCTCGACAGTGATGAAAGCGAACTCAGTAACGATGACGTCCACAACGCCTTTCCCGGTAAGCGGAAACGTGCACTCGTTCAAAATCTTCGGCGCGCCCTTCCGGGTAGTGTGCTCCATCGTGACGATGACCTTCTTTGCGCCCACCACCAGATCCATCGCGCCACCCATACCGGAGATCATCTTTCCCGGCACCGCCCAGTTCGCCAAGTCGCCGTTCGCCGCCACCTGCATGGCGCCGAGAATGGTGACGTCGACATGGCCTCCGCGTACCATCGCGAAAGAAGTTGCGCTATCGAAAAAAGAAGCCCCCGGCATGACCATCACAGTTTCCTTGCTCGCATTGACGAGATCGGCGTCTTCATCTCCCTCGAATGGAAAGGGTCCCACGCCCAGAATTCCGTTCTCAGAGTGAACGGTCACTCCGTGATCGGGCGGGATAAAATTGCTCACCAGCGTGGGAATCCCCAAGCCGAGGTTAACGTAAGCACCCCGCGGAACCTCCTGGGACGCGCGCCGGGCGATTTCTTCTCTCGTAAGAGCCACTTGTTTCCTCCCCGCTAGGCTTCCCGCCGGCCCCCCCGTGGCCGGGTGGTGACAATTTCGATGGGCTTGTCCGTCTCTTCTCCCACAACAAGCCTCTGGACAAAAATTCCCGGCGTATGCACCTGCCCCGGATCGATTCCTCCGACGGGAACGATCTCCTCAACCTCGACGATGGTCATGTCAGCCGCCATCGCCATCACGGGGTTGAAATTTCCCGCGCTCAACCGGTACACCAGATTGCCGGCCGCATCGCCCTTCCAGGCCTTGACGAGAGCAAAATCTCCCCGGATGGGTTTTTCCAGGATATGTTCCCGGCCATCGATCATGCGGGATTCTTTTCCCTCAGCGACGACTGTTCCCGATCCGGTCGGCGTGAAAAAACCTCCGATACCGGCGCCGCCCGCGCGGATGCGCTCAATAAAAGTTCCCTGGGGAATGAGCTCGTATTTGATCTCGTTCTGAAGCGCTTGCTGCTCGTACGCCTTGCAGGCCGGCCCGATCCGGCTGGCGATGATGCTGCTGACTTTTTTTCCCTCGAACAGAAGACCGGAGCCCCATCCATCCATACCCCCCGAGTTGCTGACGAGATGAAAATTGCCAGCATCCTCCCGGAGGCTCAACGCCTTGCAAAGATTATGGGGCATCCCGCAGATTCCGAATCCACCGATCAGGATCGTCGCGCCGTCCGGGATATCAGCGACGGCATCAAGAGAGCTGCCCATAATTTCGGCCACTGCCCCACCTCCAGAACAAACGGCCCCGTCCATCGCAGCGGGGAAAGTCTATGATGACTGACGGTTCATTTTAGCGCCACCAGCGGAAATCGCCAAACACATCGCCCGCTCGCACGCCGTCGGACGAGGGGGTCAGTCTTCCATCACCCGACCGAACAATGCCTTCACGGGAGAGTATTTTTTGAAAACGATGACCGTCTTATCGGTGTGCTTGGCAACACTTTCGGGAATATTTCCAAAAAGGACGCGCTTGTAGAAACTGTCGCGCGACGCGCCCAGGATCACCGCGTCGTGATTCTTTGCTTCCTGAATGATCCCGACGCTGACCGAGGCGTGATGGATCAGCTTGCTCTCGATATTCAGGTCGTTGGCCTCCGCCATCCGTCCCGCCGCCCCATCAAGCCACTCCGAGACCATCCTTTCACTTTCGGGCGATACTCCCTGCTTTACTACACCGCAAACCGTAACGACGCCGTTCTGAGAACGAACGAGCGACCCGGCATACCGCTCCGCCAGGCGGGCATTTGCTCCGCCGGTTGTCGATAGGAGGACCTTCTTCAGGGACACCTCGCCCATCATTTTCACCATCATCAGATCCGTCCGCGCATGCGCCACGACATCGTCCACCACCTCCCCCAGGATCCGCTTCGCTGTTGTGGTATAGCCCTTCCAGCCGAGGAGGATCAGATCGCACTCGCGCTCGCGTGAGGTCTCCAGTATCGCCCGCGCCGTGTTGTAGCCGACCCGGATCAGGGAAGTCATGTGAACGCCGCGCGCACGGGCCTGGGTGTGGGCCTGCTCGAGAATCCGCCGTTCGCGCTCCACATAAGAGGCCTCCCGGCTGGGCGCAATCTGCTCGGGCACCTGGACCACCCGGAGCGCCACGATCTCGCCCGACCGATCGGCGGCGATGGCGGCCGCCAGATCCACCAGTTGCGCGGCGTTGGCCGGGTTGGCGATGGGCACCAGCACCCGGAACCGGCTTTCGGGGGCTTCGGGACTCGCCTCGGCCACCCGGGAAGGAACGCCCGGCAGAGCCGTTTCCTCGGCCTGGGAGCCTTTCCAGGCAAGGAACCCGAGCATCCCAATCGCCATCCAGATGGCCGCCATGATGACCGGTTCGGGATGCTTGAATATCAAGTTGAGCAAATACAGGTTCGCCACAATTCCCAGGAGGGGAAGGAGCGGCACCAGCGGAACCCGGAATGGCCGCTTGATGCCCGGAAACTTTCTCCGGTGATATATCAGCGCCACGTTCACCAGAATGAGCGCCGAGAGGAGAATCGTGTCGGCGAAGTGCGCGAGGTTTTCCAGATCGAAGCTGCGCGCAAAGAGAAGGATCGACCCTCCCACCAGCATGAGAGAGATGATCGGGGTCCGGGTACGCGGATTGATCGCCCCGATTCCAGTTGGAAGGTGCCCCAGCTGGCTCATCGACAAGGCCACCCGCGAGCCCGCCAGTATGGAGGCATTGGACGCCGAGATCATCGAGAACAGGGCGCCCACGACGATCACCATCCCGCCGATCGGGCCGAGAAATTTCTGGGCGGCGGTGCCCAAGGCCGCTTCAGTGTATTCGGTCAGGTCCGCCGCGATCATCACGAAAACGACCAAAACATAGAGAACGCTCACAACCCCCATCGAGATAAAGATCGCCCGGGGCACCGTTTTCACCGGGTTTTTCACCTCCCCCGCCGAAGCGGCAATCGCCGAAAAACCGAAAAACGTGATGAACACCATCCCCGCGGTCGCCCCAATTTGGACAATGTCCGTGCTGATGCGGTGTGCCAGAGCTGCCATATCCACCTTCCATAGGCCGCCCATGACAAACCAGGACAGAAGAACGACCTTCCCGATCGTGATAACGATCTGAAACTTCACCGATTCTTTCGTGCCCTTGATGTTGAGCAGGATCAGACACGTCAGAGCCAGCATTCCCGATATCTGCTCGTAGGGCGTGTGCCAGACAAATTCCTGAAAGTAGCTCGACAGGCTGGCGATATAAAAAGCGCAGGAAGACGTATATCCCAGCAGAAGCGCCCAACCGACCAGATACGCCAGCGGGGGCGGGAAGGTTTTCCGGGCGTAGAGATATCCTTCCCCCGACTCCGGGTAAATCGAGGTAAATTCGCAATAGGTCAGCGCCGTAAACGAGGCGACGATGGCGGCAAGGAAAAACGATACCACCGCCGACGAGCCCACGTTTCGGACCGCGAGGCCGGACAGGGTGAAGATGCCAGCGGCCACCATCGTTCCGATGCCAATGGCAAGCGCCGAGGTCAGGCCCAGATCCCGGCTGAGCTCTGTCTGGATGGAAACATGCCCGTTATTGTTTTTCGGCTTCTTCATCGAAGGAACTTCATATTTTTATGAAAGATGACGAAAAAATTCCCTGGGACATCATTTTGTCTTTCGAAGAAATTCCCAGAGGCTCCGCTCAAACAGCCCGGATTCCTGGACGGGAGGAAAGTGACCCGCTTTGGGGCAAACAACGACTTTCGGCTTTTTGGGAAACGCGCCAGACAGATTCTCTTGCGATTCTTCGGAAAACCTGCGGCTGACTCCGCCCCGGAAAATCAGCGCGGGTGATTTTATTTTTTTCGCCAGCGCTACGGGAAGGTAATCGCTCGCTCCGGAAGCCTGATAGGCGCGGAGACGAAGAAGGCGGTCTCTCTCGAACGGCATCCGGCACGGTGCGCCCTCATCGGTGGAGACCATAACGTCGCTCACGAAACGGGAAAGCGCTTTCGCCGGCCAAGCGCCTTCTTCTGACTCTGCCCAGAATTTTCGGGCCTCCTGATGGTTTTCGAACCGTTCGGGCCGATCCTGCATCTGATCGTAATTTGACTTGGCGCCCTTGCTGTCTCGAACCGTCGGATCGACCAGAACAACACCCGAGACACGCTCAGGCTCCATCGCGGCCACATGGAGTGCAATGGCACAGGCGAATGAATGACCCATCACCGTGAAACGGTCGATGAAAAGCGCGTCAGCCAGACGAATGGCGTCCTGCGCGAAATCCGCCGCCGCATCGCCCCAGCCCGGATCTTCGCTGAAGCCGTATCCACGCTGATCGGGACAGACGATACGAACGCGGCCGATACGCTCCGAGGAGGCCACCCACATTCCGCTCTGGGAGAGAGAGCCGTGCAGCGCAATCACGGGGAGGGCCGTTCCGCCGCCCGCCGGCCACCACTCCCGGTAGTACATTCGGTAGCCAGAAATGTCCTCAAAACCCGCTCGCCAGCTTCCTTTGTTCGTCATCCCGCTTCTTTTCTCCCGAATGATTCCGCGCATTACCCGGAAAAAATCAAAATTCCACGCCCTACAAAAAATCGCCCGCCGTTCATCGGCGGGCCGCAACAAATCACATGTCCGATAAAAATGCCGGGCTAGGAAGACGCGTCGCTCGAATAGGCCAGCGTTTTTTCGTGGGCGATAAACCTGCCGTCCGTGTCAGGCACCGGGTTGAAAACCAGACATTTCTCCAAATCACGCGCATATATATGAAGCGAGATCGCCGTTTCGTTCGACCGGTTGTTCACGACATGGATGTCGGCGCAGCCGCAGACGCACTCGGCCGTTCTGGCTTGGGGGGAATGAGGCGCATCATGCCGGAGTGAGACATCGCCGGGACGAATATCCTCACCGTCTGAAAAATAGTTCACAACCTCGAGGCCGCCCTGGACCATTCCGATCATTCCCCAGGTTCCGTCATGATCGTGAATCGGGGTCCCCTGCCCCGGCTGCCAGACCATCGCGGCGATGCTGAAGCGCCCCCCCGGGTCGCGGTAGAGAAGGTGGCGGGCGTATCCCTTCCCAGATGGCTGCATGGCCTCCTCGGGCAAAAAATTGCCTTCGCTCAGGAGCCGCCACATCGCCGGCTCCGCCGACCGGACAAATGCGCGGTCGAGCAGCCCCTGCCCGGAAATGGTTTCCAGCTCCCGGGCCAGACGGGCGATTGGGCTGGAAACAGTGGCCAACGAATCGGTCATGAAGAGGGCTCCATTCAGCGCGGAAACAGGCTTACCGGGAGCAATTGGAGCATATGTCGTCTGGGTTGTCGAGATGAAGAATTTTTCCCCAAGTCGCCTTTTTTCGACGGACGACCCTCTTTAGACGAAATCTGAATTCCATTTAAACGGCTTTATAACAAATTGTTACATGGAACACATGTCTGCGGTCGGCTCTCCGCTTACCGGTGAGTCGATTTCATGCCGTCACCGTAGCGGACACGGAACAGGAGCGTGCGCTCCGAGCCGTTGGTGTACTCGTGAAATTCTCCTCTCGGGTGAACGATGAACGCACCGGGGACCACATCGACGGTGCCGTCATCCGTCTTCATCGTCCCCCCGCCCTGGTAGCAGAAGTAAATCTCGGTCGCGTCGTGATGGGCGTGGTAGGGGCTCTTGTGGCCGGGTTCCCAGCAGGCCACCGTGACATCCCCCTCACCGAATTTCCCGAGAATTTTCTCCACGTGCTTTTCGGGGCGGAATTCCTTCTCTTTCTCTAAATCGAATACATGCATGACTTGCTCCTCTTCGAAGTCAAATACTTTGGATTCCCGGATTTTACACCATTCCCCCCGTTCCGTCTTTCAGACTGGGCGATCCGGTTTCATGATGGTATCTTCATGGAAACAACCCGCTATTTCATTTGGAGAAATGCCCATGAACGACGCTTCCGCCGGGCCGCCCCCGCTGGAAGGGGTAATGGTGCTCGATCTATCGAACTATCTCGCCGCCCCGATGGCGACGATGTACCTTGCCGACTACGGTGCCGAGGTGATCAAAATCGAGCAGCCAGGCCGGGGCGACGGCATGCGCATGTGGGGAAACAACAAGAACGGCGTCGGCCTCTATTTCAAGGTCATCAGCCGAAATAAAAAAAGTGTCACCCTCGATTTTCATACACCCTTCGGCGTGCGCGCCGTCAAGGCCCTCGCGAAAGACGCTGACGTTGTCGTCGAAAATTTCCGCCCGGGTGTCCTCGACCGCTGGGGGATCGGCTACAAAGTTCTCTCCGGGATCAACCCGCGAATCATCATGCTCTCCGTAACCGGCTTCGGCCAAACGGGGCCTTATAAGGACCGTCCCGGCTTCGGCTCTCTCGCCGAAGCCTACGCAGGCTTTTCGCACATCAACGGTGAGGCCGACGGCCCGCCCATGAGCCCTTCGTGGGGGCTGGGCGATTCCTCCACCGGAATCGGCGCCGCGTTTCTCGTGATGACGGCGCTCTACGGGCGCGAGAGCCAGGGCGGCCGGGGCCAGCACATCGACATGGCCATTTATGAGCAGCTTTTTACCATGCTGGGACCTCAGGTCATCAACTACGACCAGCTCGGGCTCGTTCAGGGACGCAGTGGCTCTCGCCTCTCGTTCGCCGTCCCCCGGAATAACTTCTCCACAAAGGACGGCAAATGGGTGCTCATCGCGGGATCGAATCAGTCCATCTTTGAAAACATCTGTCGGGGTCTCGGGCGTGAAGACTTGATCGGCGATCCGCGCTTCCTCGACAACCGCGCACGTATGAAAAACCCCGGCGCTTTGGAAGACGAACTTCAGAAAACTGTCGGCAGGATGACGCTCGACGATGTGATGACCCGCCTCGTGGATACCGGCGGTGCGGCCACACCCATCAACGATGTCAAGATGGTGATGGAAGACCCGCAGATCGTCGCGCGCGAAAGCGTCGTTTCGGTTGACGACCAAGAGCTCGGCGGCCCCGTGCGGATGCAGAACGTCGTCGGAAAATTCTCGCGTACTCCGGGCGCCGTCCGCCACGCCGGCCCCCGCCTCGGCCAGCATAACCGGGAGATACTCATCGAACGGCTGGGGTTTTCGGAAGAAGAAGTACGGGTCGAAGGATTGGTGCTGGAGTAGGGGCCTCTTGATCAAAATTCGCCTCGAAGAACCCCGGGACATCTCGCAGATTTACCTCGTGAATCAGCTCGCCTTCGGACAAGCCGCCGAGGCGAACCTGGTGAATGCTCTCCGAAATTCAAAAGCACTGGCATTATCGCTGGTAGCCGAAGCGGACGGCGAGATTGTCGGCCATATCGCCTTCAGCCCGGTGCGGATCGAATCGGAAAATTCGTGTTTCGAAGCGCTGGGGCTGGGACCCATGGCCGTCCTGCCAGGCCGCCAAAAATCGGGAATCGGGTCTCAACTGGTGGAAGCAGGACTCAGAGAATGCGCAAAAACCCCGTATGAATTGATCGTCGTTCTCGGCCATCCCGATTACTACCCCCGGTTCGGTTTCGCGCCCGCCGGGCATTTCGGAATTTCATGGGAAGAAAATGCACCGGAGGGGGCTTTTATGGTGCGGGAGCTGAAAAAAGGAACTCTGTCGAAAATTCGTGGAATCGTGAAGTACCGCCCCGAATTTAATGCCTTATAAAATCCCACCCCGTTTATCTCCGGCCGGGGAGGGATTGTTCCGCTGGGATCTTCGGTTACATTCTACTTTGGCGTCTGCATGAACTTCAGGACGTTTCCGTCCGGGTCCTGGCAGAAGAAAAAAGCACGCTCACACTTGGGGGGGCACCCTATTCGTTTCGCACATCGCCCCTAGTTGTCGAGAACGATGAGTTCGCCCGTCATGGTCGGCTTGTGGTCCTCGCACCCGATCCGAAACCGGCCCGCTTTGTCCGCCGTGAACTGGACCGTGGTGATGCGCCCGCGCTTCACGATGAAATGCTCGGGGTGGTAGTGCTCGATGCTCCCTGTGTGTTTCGCCCCGTTGAGACCGACGATTTTGAGGACAACGCGGTCTCCCTTATGGACGATGACCTGAGAAGGGTTCCAGATGTAGGTCGAGACCTGCCATTTTCCCTGCTTGTTTGGCGCCTTGATCACATAACCGCCCCCACCAGGAAGGTTTTTCCCCGGAAACGCCTCTTTTTTAACAGATGTTGTACCTTTGGGCTCCATAGCCTGCATATAGATGACTTTTTCGGCAGCCCGGCTCGTTAAGGGCAGGGCAGCCGTGAGGATCATTACCAAAGTCACCCCGAGGCCAACTACTCCATGTTTGTGTCTAAACATTTCATGTTCCTCCCCAAAAGAGAGTCTTCGGACTTGCGCTCCAGCCTGAAAACCGTTCGTCCTTCTCCCCTCAAAGAGGACTAAATTATCGTTAGTTGAATGGCTTCACTTAGAATTTAGATACATCAAATAATTAAATTTTGCAACTCTAAATCATGTCGGGCATGCAGTTCTGCGACCACCGGGATAGTGGATGAACGGCCATAGAGCTCAAATGGAACCGCTCCGCTATTGTTCTAGGCTTCCATCAGGTGTGGGGGGTTCGTGCCTGGGTTTTGCCGGTCGAGATGATTCAAACCCCATCGTTCATCTGATCCGAGATTATTGTTCGGGCTAGACCGATTCAAAAATTGAATCAATTTCTCTTTCCATAAACTCCTACTTTGGCGTCTGCATGAACTTCAGGACGTTTCCGTCCGGGTCCTGGCAGAAGAAGATGAACCCGCCCTTCATGGGTCCGTTGGGCACCTCGGCGGGACCGGGCGACCACATCTTGACGCCCTTCGACTTCCACTCCGCGTAAAGCGCCGGGCCGTCGTCGGTCTTGAAACCCACCTGGGCGCTGCCAATGTTGTTGGGGCTCGCGTCGATCTTCTTGCCCGAACCGTCCACGTACTGCATGAGCTCGAAGTGAAGACCATGGCCGTCCATGTGGACGACGCGGAGTTTGGCACCCGAGACGCCGGTCACGGCCTCGGAGAAATCGGGCGTCCGTTCCGAGTCGGACTGCGCCTTGAAGCCCAGCATGTCCTCATACCATTTTGCCGCCTCGCCCGCGTCGGAGACGGTGAGGCTT